>NZ_JAGIXF010000045.1:0-60884 GCF_021483755.1 Burkholderia sp. WTPI3
TGTCCACCTAACGAATAAGCGGACACGTGAACACTATCGAATCGGAAGCACTCCCCGAGCGTCGTCGCCGGCAACGGTACAGCGAGGAGTTCAAGGCGCAGGTGGTAGCTGCGTGCCAGGGAATCGGCGTATCGGTTGCTGCGGTCGCGCTGGAACACCGGCTCAACGCGAATCTGCTGCGGCGCTGGATCGATCAGGCGGAGGGGCGACTTCCCAAGAGACCGCTGGGTCGTCCACCGGCCACGCCACCGTCGCTGCCAGCCTTTGTGTCGGTGCCATTGGGAGCGCCGAGTCCGCACTCGGCAGAGATCCGCATCGAGGTGCGCCGGGGCGATCAGTCGATCACGGTCAGTTGGCCCGTGTCCGAAGCCGCCCAGTGTGCCGCCTGGCTGCGCGAGTGGATGCGGTGATCCGCGTCGACGAGATCTGGCTGGCGACCGATCCGCTGGACATGCGTGCCGGTTTCGACACGGCCTTGGCGCGCGTGGTCAAGGTATTCGGTGCCGCGCACCCACACCATGCTTATCTGTTCGCCAATCGCCGCGCCAACCGCATGAAGGTCCTGATCCACGACGGGATCGGCATTTGGTTGGCAGCACGACGTCTGAATCAGGGGCAATTTGCCTGGCCGCACGCCGGCAGCGAACCGAAGCAGCATGAACTGACGCACGAACAACTGGCCGGCCTGGTGCTGGGCCTGCCGTGGCAACGCATTGGCGGAGTGGCGTGATCCGTGTCGTCTGAGTACGACGGAGGCGTAAACAGTTCAGCTTCCACCGCCTACAGCGTTCTGGCAGACTGGCCTGCATGAATCCCGCTGACCTCGACGCACTCACCCCGGAACAGTTGCGCGCCCTGACTGCGCAACTGATTGGAGAGGTCCAGTCGAAGGACCAGGCGATCCACGAGAAGGAGCGGGAAGCCAGTGAACGAGATCGGGAACTCCGCTACAAGCAGACCCGCATCGACCAGCTTACCCATGAGATCTCGATCCTCAAGCGCCAGCAGTTCGGCCGGCGCAGCGAACAACTCAACAGCGAGCAGATGAACCTGCTCGACGAGGCGATCGATGGCGACTTGGTTGCCATCGAGATGGAGCTTGAGCAACTCGAGCCTACGCGAGCTGAACGGCAACGCGAGCAGCCGAAACGGGCACCACTGCCGCCGCAACTGCCACGCACCGACGTCCATCACGAACCGGACAGCACAACGTGCCAGTGCGGTTGCGAACGCATACGGATCGGCGAGGACGTGAGCGAGAAGCTGGACTACACGCCGGGTGTGTTTACGGTGGAACGGCACATCCGCGGCAAGTGGGTGTGCAAAGCGTGCGAGACGCTGATCCAAGCGCCGGTTCCACCGCATGTGATCGACAAGGGCATGCCCACCGCCGGGTTGCTCGCGCAGGTGCTGGTCGCCAAGTACGGCGACCACCTGCCCCTGTATCGCCAGGAACAGATCTTTGGTCGTGCGGGACTGGCCATCCCGAGATCCACGCTGGGTGCCTGGGTGGGCCGGTGTGGCGTGCAGTTGCAGCCGTTGGTCGACGCACTCGGCCAGGCCATCCGGCAACAGGCGGTGTTGCACGCCGACGAGACGCCGGTGCAAATGCTCAGTCCCGGCAAGGGCAAAACGCACCGGGCATACCTGTGGGCGTATACGTCGACTCAGTTCAGCGAACTGCGCGCGGTGGTCTACGACTTCGCCGAGAGCCGCGCCGGTGCGCACGCTCGCACGTTCCTGACGGGCTGGCACGGCAAACTGGTATGCGACGATTACAGGGGGTACAAGGCCTCGTTCCAGCACGGCATCACCGAGATCGGATGCGCGGCCCATGCTCGACGCAAGTTCTTTGAATTGCATGCCAACCACAGCAGCCATGTTGCGGGGCAGGCCCTGCCGTTCTTTACCGCGCTCTACGACATCGAACGCGAGGCCGCAGCACTGGATGTCGACGAACGGCAGCGGCTTCGACAGCGTCGGGCCAAGCCGGTGTGCGACGCCCTCTATGAATGGTTGATGGCGCAGCGCAAACTCGTTGCGGACGGCTCGGCGATTGCGAAGGCGCTGGACTACAGCCTGAAACGATGGGACGCACTCACGCGCTATCTCGATGACGGCAATGTGCCGATCGACAACAACTGGGTCGAAAACCAGATCCGACCGTGGGCAGTCGGTCGGTCCAATTGGTTGTTCGCCGGATCACTGCGTGCGGGTCAGCGCGCGGCCGCCATCATGAGCTTGATTCGATCGGCGCAACTGAACGGGCTCGATCCGCTCGCCTATCTGAAGGACGTCCTCACACGCTTGCCGACCCACAAGGCCAACGACATCGACGCGCTACTGCCGCATCGTTGGCAACCTCTCTCGACTGCCGCCTAAACTCGCTCGTCAAGACGGGTTGGCTGGTCGCTTACCCTTATTCGGTACGGCCACGTAAAATTCGCGAATCTCCATCCCCGCATCCAGAACGATGAACGTCGCCACCCAGATAGCCCGGGCCGTTTGCCCTCACGATTGCCCGGACACATGCGCAATGCGCGTGACTGTCGAGAATGGCAAGGCGATCAAGGTCACCGGTGACCCGGACCATCCGCCCACGCAAGGTGTGTTGTGTACGAAAGTCAGCCGATACGCTGATCGCGTCCATCATCCGGATCGTCTCACCGTTCCGCTCAAGCGCGTCGGTGCGAAGGGGGAAGGGCGCTTCGTGCCGATCAGCTGGAGCGAAGCCTTCGACGAGATCGGTCGCCGCCTCGGAGAAATCGCCGCGCGCGCGCCGGAGGCGATCGTGCCGTACAGCTACGCGGGAACGATGGGGCTCGTGCAGGGCGAAGGCATCGCGCAGCGATTCTTCCACAAACTCGGCGCCTCCCGGCTCGAACGTACGATCTGTGCGGCGGCCGGTGCGGCGGGCCTGCGCTATACGTACGGTGGCAGCGTCGGCATGCATCTCGAGCACTTCGAGGAAAGCGAACTGATCCTGATCTGGGGCGCCAATCCGATCGCATCGAGCCTGCATTTCTGGACTCGGGCGCAGGAAGCCAAGCGTCGCGGCGCACGCCTGGTCGCGATCGACCCTTATCGTTCGCTGACGGCCGAAAAGTGCCATCAGCACATTGCGTTGAAACCGGGCACCGACGGAGCCTTCGCGCTCGGCATGATGCACGTGCTGATCACCGAAGATCTGCTCGATCACGACTACATCGCACAGCATACGCTTGGCTTCGATGCACTCAAGGCGCGAGCCTTGTCCTATCCGCCAGAGCGCGTCGCGCAGATCTGCGGCATCGATGCATCGGAACTCGTCGAACTCGCACGTCGTTACGGCGCGACCCGCAAGGCATCGATTCGCCTCAATTACGGCATGCAGCGCGTGCGCGGCGGCGGCAATGCCGTGCGCGCGATCGCGAGCCTGCCCGCGCTGACGGGCGCATGGCGCGATCGGGCGGGCGGGTTGCTGCTGTCGTCGTCGGAATCCGCGCCGGTCAACCAGGCAGCGCTGCTGCGCCCTGACCTGATGCCCGGATGGCCGCATAAACTGCCGCGCAGCATCAATATGAACGCGATCGGCGACGCGCTGCTGCATTCGGGCGACACAACGTTCGGCCCGAAGGTCGAGGCGGTGATCGTCTACAACTCGAATCCGGTGGCTGTCGCGCCGGACTCGTCGAAGGTTGCAGCGGGTTTCGCCCGTGAAGACCTGTTCACCGTTGTTCTCGAGCACTTCAGGACAGATACGGTCGATTTTGCCGACATTGTGTTGCCTGCCACGACGCAACTCGAACATCTCGATGTCCACAAATCGTACGGTCACACCTACGTGATGGCGAATCTGCCCGCAATTCCGCCGGTGGGCGACGCGCGGCCGAACACCGAGATCTTCCGAGGGATCGCGCGCAGCATGGGGCTCGACGAACCCGCGCTTTATCACAGCGACGAAGACGTCGCGCGCGCGGCACTTCGTTGGGATGACCCGGCGCTCGACAGCGACTGGGAAACACTCAAGCGCGCCGGATGGCTCAAGCTCCACGTGGCCGACGCGCCGTTTGCGAACGGCGGTTTCCGTACGCCGTCCGGCAAGTGCGAGTTCTACAGCGCACGGCTCGAGCAGATGGGCATGGATCCTGTGCCGGACTATCTGCCACCCTTCGAATCGGAGGAAGCGGCGCCCGAACTCGCCGCCCGCTATCCGCTCGCGATGATTTCGCCGCCCGCCCGGCACTTCCTGAACAGCACGTTCGTGAACGTGGACAGCCTGCGCAACACGGAAGGCCAGCCGTATCTCGATATCCATCCGACCGACGCCGACGCGCGAGACATCGGCGACGGCGACGTCGTTCGCGTCTTCAACGACCGCGGATCGATGCAGGCGCTCGCGCGTGTGACCGATCGCGCGCGTGCCGGACTCGTCGTCGGGTTGTCGATATGGTGGAAGAAGCTCTCGCCAGACGGCCGGAACGCAAATGAAGTGACGAGTCAGGCCCTGACCGATCTCGGCAATTCGGCGACGTTTTACGATTGCCTTGTGGAAGTAGAGCGGATTTGACAGAATTTATGAGTATGATCAGACGAATTCGTCTGAAAGTTCGAAGTGGGCATCTAACCCTGTTGTCTCGGGACGGGCGAGCCGCTACGATGCGTTTTAGCACGACCATTCGAAAATCTGTGAGGAGACGCGCGGCATGGACAAAATTTGGCTGAAATCGTACCCACCCGGCGTTCCAGCCGAAATTGACGCGTCCCCGTATCCATCGATTCCGGATCTCCTCGACGAAAGCTTCCGGCAGTATCGCGACCGCAAGGCGTTCGTCTGCATGGGCAAGAGCATCACGTACGGCGAGCTCGATGCGCTGTCGCGCCAGTTCGGCGCGTGGCTGCAGTCGCGCGGTCTGAAGCGTGGTGCGCGCGTCGCGCTCATGATGCCGAATGTGCTGCAGTATCCGGTGGCGATCGTCGCGGTGCTTCGCGCGGGCTACACTGTCGTCAACGTCAATCCGCTCTATACGCCGCGCGAGCTCGAGCACCAGTTGAAGGACAGCGGGGCGGAAGCGATCGTCATTCTCGAGAACTTCGCGTCGACGCTTCAGGCCGTCATCGCTAATACCGCGGTCAAGCATGTCGTGGTCGCGTCGATGGGCGATCTGTTGGGCATCAAGGGCTGGCTTGTCAACTACGTCGTGCGCAACGTGAAGAAGATGGTGCCGGCCTGGCAGCTTCCGTCGTTTACGCGCTTCAAGGCCGCGCTGTCGGAAGGCGCGCGGCAGACGTTCAAGCCGGAAAAACTCGGCCCCGACGACGTCGCGTTCCTGCAATACACGGGCGGTACCACAGGTGTCGCGAAGGGCGCGACGCTGCTGCACCGGAACATCGTGTCGAACGTGCTGCAAGCCGGCGCGTGGCACCATCCGGCACACGAGAAGCATCCCGACGTAAAGCAGTTCGTGACGGTCGTCGCGCTGCCGCTTTACCACGTGTTCGCATTGACCGTCTGCGGCTTCCTGACGATGCGCACGGGCGGGATGGGGATCCTGATCCCGAATCCGCGCGACATCGGCGGCATGATCAAGGAGTTGAAGGGGTACCAGATTTCGACGATTCCGGCCGTCAACACGCTGTACAACGCACTGCTGAATCATCCCGAATTCAGTCAGCTCGACCTGTCGAAGCTCGTGATCGCCAACGGTGGCGGCATGGCGATCCAGGAAGGCGTCGCGAAGCGCTGGTACGAGAGGACCCATACCGCGATCGTCGAAGGGTACGGTTTGTCGGAAACGTCGCCGGTGGCGACCTGCAACCCCGTGACGGCGACCGAGTACAGCGGGACGATCGGGCTGCCGCTGCCGTCGACCGAGGTCGCGATTCGCGACGACGCGGGTAATGATGTCGCGCTCGGCGAGCCCGGCGAGATTTGCATCCGCGGGCCGCAGGTCATGGCTGGCTACTGGAATCGTCCGGACGAAACCGCGAAGGTCATGTTCCCGGACGGTTTCTTCAAGACGGGCGATGTCGGCGTGATGGACGCTCGCGGTTACGTGAAGATCGTCGACCGGAAGAAGGACATGATCCTCGTGTCCGGCTTCAACGTGTATCCGAACGAGGTCGAGGATGTGGTGGCGTCGCACCCGGGCGTATTCGAGGTGGCGGCCGTCGGCGTGCCGGACGAGCATTCGGGCGAAGCGGTGAAGCTGTTCGTCGTAAAGAAGGACCCGGCACTCACCGACAAGGACATCCTCGCTTACTGCAAGGAGCGGCTCACCGGCTACAAGCGTCCGAAACTCGTCGAGTTCCGCACCGAGTTGCCGAAGACGAACGTCGGCAAGATTCTGCGGCGCGAATTGCGCGACGGCCGCGCGTAACACCGAAGTCGAGCGAACGAGCCCGGCATGTGCCGGGCTTTTTCCTTTATGGCGGGCGAGCGACAGATGTCGTTGCCGCCGTCACCTGATGCGACCTGAGCGCCCTGCGTCGGACATGCTCCGACGGCGCTGACGGAACGCACTCCGCCGGAGGGGGCGGCCGCTTCGCCGTCGACGCCGCAGTGCTTCGACGCGTGCGCGGTGCGCAGGTGCAGACGAAGTCGGGCGGACACGCCAAGCGATCGGCGGAGGAGTGCCGCGAGGCGCCACCCCAAGCACTGTTTCAGAACTTTCGGACCGCAAAAGAAAAAGGCGCCCGAAGGCGCCTTCAAGATGCTGCGGCTTGTCAGGCAAGCTGATTAGAACTTGTGACGGATGCCGACGCGAGCTGCGACCTGATTGCTGGTGGTCGACGGATCGAGACCGTTGATCGCTGCCTTCGCCTGAATGACGTTGCCCTCTGCGTCGAGCGTATTGCCGGATGCATGCTGGTACACGCCGATCACGTAGACGTCCGTGCGCTTCGACAGGAAGTAGTCGACGCCCAGCGAGCCCTGGTGATACTTGGCTGCGGAGTTGCCGTCGATCTTGCTGCCTTGCGTGTAGTCGTACGCTGCGCCGAGGATCAACGCCGGGGTCAACTGATACTTGAAGTTGATTTCGCCGTTGTTGAACGTCGCGGTCTGGTTCACGAACGGACCGGCCGAGAAGCCCTTGAACTTCGTGTTCGAGTACGTCGCACCGATCGTCGCTGCGCCGAACGTGTATGCGCCGCCCGCACCGATGACCTGGTACGTGTTGGCACTGTTCGCATAGGTGCCGTAGACCGGCGACGTCACGGCCGTCGTCGCAGCCGACGCACCGGTGTTGAACATGCCGCCGAAGTTGGCCGGCGTGCGTGCGTTCAAGTAGCCGACGCCCAGGACCAGCGGGCCGTTGTTGTAGCCGGCGCCGAGCGACCAGACCTGGTTCTTCGAGAACTGACCGGCTTGACCGCCGAAGCTGTACATGCCGCCGAACGACACGCCGCCGTAGTTCTGGCTCGTGAACTTGACCGCGTTGTTCACGCGATAAGCGTTGTTGAAGTTATCGAGGTCGCCGGGGTGAGCAGCGATATAGCCGCCCCACTGGTCGCCTGCCTCGAGCGGGCCGACGAAGTCGACGACTGAGTCGTACTGGCGACCCAGCGTGACCGTACCGATTTGGCTCGACAGGCCGACGTAAGCCTGACGGCCGAACATCAGGCTGCCCTGGCCGAGCTTGCCGGAGTTGACGTCGAAACCGTTCTCGAGCACGAAGATCGCCTTCAGGCCGCTGCCCAGATCTTCGGTGCCGCGCAGACCGAAGCGGCTGCCTTGCAGCACGCCGCTTGCCAGACCGTACAGGTGACCGCCCTTGGCGTTGTTGTTGAAGATGAGGCCTTCATCGATGATGCCGTAAAGCGTCACGCTGCTTTGCGCATGGGCTGCGCCAGCAAACGCGCCCAGCGCGACGAGCGCGAGAAGCGACTTTTTCATTAACGGATCTCCAAGAATCACTGAATTTTTTTTGACGGGGCAGATAGTTATGTTGTGTCGACAAGCCCCATCAACTTCACAAGAAGTCGCTCGTAATGTAGCAAAACCGTTTTTTGCCACAAAGCGAAATGCCGCACCTCAAGGTCGCCATGTTTCCTTTATGCAACAATGGTTAAAATCACGGGTTAACCGCAATTTCCGCTGAATAATCAAGTCGGTTACGCAGCGGAACACGTGTCCTTGCCGCCCGCGGCAGCACACGCAGCCAGGAGAACAGGATGGTATTGGATGAACTGATCAACGAATTCGATCGCGGCCTGCGATCGCTGACCGGCGTGAGCCGGATGAGCCGCGCGGTACCCGTGCCGGCGGAGCCGCCGGCCGGCGAACTCACGCCCGCGGAGCGCAAGCATGCTGCCGGACTCATGCGCGTGAATCATGTCGGCGAAGTGTGTGCGCAGGCGCTCTACCAGGCGCAGAAGCTGACCGCGCGCTCGTCGTCGTCGAAGGCAATGTTCGAGGAAGCCGCTTGCGAGGAGGAGGACCATCTCGCATGGACCGCGCATCGGCTGAAGGAACTCGATTCGCGCCCGAGCTTGCTCAACCCGCTGTGGTACGTCGGCGCGCTCGCGATCGGCGTGGCAGCCGGTACGCTGGGCGACAAGGTCAGTCTCGGCTTCATGGCGGAGACCGAGCGCCAGGTCGAGAGCCACCTCGACTCTCACTTGTCCGAACTGCCGGCGACCGACACGGCGTCGCGCGCGATCGTCGAGCAGATGCGTGCCGACGAGGTGAAACACGGCAAGGCCGCGACCGACGCCGGCGGAATCGAACTGCCGCTGCCCGCGCGCATGCTGATGCGCGCCGCGTCGAAAGTCATGACGAGCACTGCGTACTATCTCTGAGATTTGGGTCGGGCGGCGCACGACGCCGTCCCGGTCCGTTTTCCTCGATACCGCCCGTTTTTTCCGCGTTTTCCCGCCCCCGAAAGCCCCGTCCGAACGCCAGTCTGGCCCGCCTTTCTCACGTATCACCTTCACAAGTTGCACTAGCTCATTCATTTATAACGGTTTTTGGAATGAGGGGCCGCATGAGCATGTTCGCGTAAGTCCTTGTTCTAACTAACAAAATTCGTCAAAAAACCAGACCGCTCCCTTGACCGTGCCAAACCCTTCCTCTAAAGTGGGAGACAGTGTGAGAAAGTGTATTTTTGTGTGATTTGGCGGGCTATTCCGGCTAAATTCTGAGCGTTGAGCGGGCGCTTCGGTGCCCTGAACGGGAGAGCGGAAAGTGTTCCAAGGGGCGTCGGCGCTGACGCTCGATGCGAAAGGGCGGATGTCGGTGCCGGCTCGCTATCGCGAAGCGCTGCAAGGACAGGCAGAAGGACGGGTGACTGTGACCAAGCACCCGGACGGCTGCCTGTTGCTGTTTCCGCGCCCTGAATGGGAAGTGTTCCGCGCCAAGATCGCCGCGCTGCCGATGGACGCACATTGGTGGCGGCGGATTTTTCTCGGTAATGCGATGGATGTCGATCTCGACAGCGCGGGCCGGATTCTTGTATCGCCCGAGCTGCGAATGGCAGCCGGACTGGAAAAGGAAGTCATGTTGTTGGGAATGGGTAGTCACTTCGAGCTGTGGGATTCGCAGACCTACATCGCGAAGGAGCAGGCAGCGATGGCGCAGGGCATGCCCGACGCGCTGAAGAATTTCACGTTCTGATTGCGGTGACGGAGACGCCCGCGATGGGAAACGAATTGCAGCATCGGACCGTGTTGCTGGACGAAGCGGTCGAGTCGCTCGTGACGCGACCGGACGGCATTTATGTCGACGGCACGTTCGGGCGGGGCGGTCATAGCCGCGCGGTACTCGCGCGGCTCGCGCCCGCCGGGCGGCTGATCGCGTTCGACAAGGATCCGAGGGCGATCGAGACGGCGCAGCGCATCGAGGATGCGCGCTTCTCGATCGTGCATGACAGCTTTGCATCGATGCGCGACGCGCTTGCGGCGCGCGGCGTCGAGAAAGTATCGGGTGTGTTGCTGGACCTGGGCGTGTCCTCGCCGCAGGTGGACGATCCCGCGCGCGGCTTCAGCTTTCGCGCCGATGGTCCGCTGGACATGCGAATGGATCCGACGCGCGGCGAGTCGGCCGCTGAATGGCTCGCACGGGCATCGGTGCAGGAACTGACGGAGGTGATACGGGATTATGGGGAAGAACGGTTTGCTTTTCAGATTGCAAAGGCGCTTGTTGCTCGCCGGGCAGAGTCCGACCGTCTTGGGCCTCTCGACACCACGGGCGAGCTTGCCCAAATCGTGGGTCACGTCGTCAAAACCCGTGAGAAGGGCAAGGATCCGGCAACCCGCACCTTTCAGGCTATACGGATTCACGTCAATCAAGAGCTTGCGGACCTGCAAGTCGTACTAGACGCGGCATTGTCGTTGCTGGAGCAAGGGGGGCGGCTGGTGGTCATCAGCTTTCATTCACTCGAGGACCGGATCGTCAAGCGATTCATGCAGGCGCACGCCAGTGCGCCTGCGGTCGATCGTCGTCTGCCGATCCGTGCCGTCGATCTCCCGAGCCCGCCGCTCAAGATAATCAGCCGTCAGTTTCCGAGCGAAGCGGAAGTCGTCGCGAATCCGCGCGCCCGGTCGGCCGTGATGCGCATCGCGGAGCGCGTCACGCCATGAGCCGCTTCAATATCTTCCTGTTGATCATCGTGATGGGGTGCGCACTGTCGGTCGTCAACTCGACGAATCAGCAGCGCCAGTTCTTCATCCAGCTGCAGCGCGCGCAGTCGCAGGAGCGTCAGCTTCAGCAGGACTATGCGCAGCTTCAGTATCAGCAGAGCGCGCTGTCGAAGACCTCGCGCATCGAGCAACTCGCGAACGATTCGCTGAAGATGCAGCCGATCACGACGGGCCGCACCCAATACCTGACGCTGCCGCCGGGCGCCGTGAAGGCGATCGACGCGCCGATTCCCGCTTCGGCCGATGCGGCCACCAAGGGCAAGGGAGGCGTGCGATGAAACCGTCGCAAAAGCGCCAGGACGTGAAATTTTCGTCGAGCCCGGTGCTCGGCGTGCACCTGCCGATGTGGCGCTCGAAGCTCGTCGTGTTCATGCTGTTCATGGCGTTCGTCGCGCTGGCCGCGCGGGCGTTCTGGATTCAGGGGCCGGGCAACGCGTTCTATCAGAAGCAGGGCGAAAGCCGCTACCAGCGGACGCTCGAGCTGCCGGCCACGCGCGGCAAGATTCTCGACCGTAACGGGCTCGTGCTCGCGACGAGCCTGCCCGTGCGCGCGATCTGGGCAATTCCCGACGCGGTGCCGGACGATCTCGACGCGGACAAGATCAACCAGCTCGGCAAGCTCCTCGGCATGACGCCGAAGGAACTGCGCGTGAAGCTGTCGGAAGACAAGGGTTTCGTCTACGTAAAGCGCCAGGTGTCGATCGACGTCGCGGACAAAGTCGCGGCACTCGATATCCCGGGCATCTACCAGCGCAACGAATACAAGCGCTTCTATCCGGAAGGCGAGATCACCGCCCACCTGATCGGCTTCACGAACGTCGAGGACGAAGGGCAGGAGGGCGTCGAACTGGGCGACCAGAAGATGCTGTCCGGCACGTCGGGCGTGCGCCGCGTGATCAAGGACCGGATGGGGCACATCGTCGAGGACGTCGCCGAACAGATTCCGCCGCACAACGGGACGGACGTCGACCTGTCGATCGACAGCAAGATCCAGTACATCGCGTACGCGAACCTGAAGGCCGCCGTCGAGAAGTTCAAGGCGAAGGCCGGCGCGGCGATGGTCGTCGACGTGCGTACCGGCGAGGTGCTCGCGCTGGTCAACTATCCGACCTACAACCCGAACGACCGCTCGCACCTGACGGGCGAGCAGTTGCGCAACCGGATCCTTACCGACGTGTTCGAGCCGGGCTCGATCATGAAGCCGTTCACGGTATCGCTCGCGCTCGACCTGCATCGCGTGACGCCGAACACGCTCGTCGAAACGGGCAACGGGCACTTCGTGCTCGACGGCGCGCCGATCAGCGACGATGCGGGCTTCGGCACGCTGACGGTCGGTGGCGTGATCCAGAAGTCGAGCAACATCGGCGCGACCAAGATCGCGATGACGATGCGGCCCGAGGAAATGTGGGATATGTATACCAGCATCGGTCTCGGCCAGGCGCCGAAAGTCGGTTTCCCGGGCGCCGCGGCCGGCCGCCTGCGCCCGTGGAAGAGCTGGCGCCGTATCGAGCAGGCGACGATGTCGTACGGCTATGGCCTGTCGGTGTCGCTGTTCCAGCTGGCGCGTGCATATACCGCGATCGCGCACGACGGCGAGCTGATGCCGGTGACCATTTTCAAGACCGACCCCAACCAGAAGATCACCGGCACGCAGGTGTTCTCGGCGAACACCGCGCGTGAAGTGCGCGCGATGCTCGAGACCGTGGTCGCGCCGGGCGGTACGTCGCCGGACGCCGCCGTGCCCGGCTATCGCGTCGGCGGCAAGAGCGGTACCGCGTACAAGCACGAAGGTCACGGCTACACGCGCAAGTACCGTGCGTCGTTCGTCGGGATGGCGCCGATGCCGAATCCGCGTATCGTGGTCGCGGTGTCGGTCGACGAACCGACCGCCGGCAGCCACTTCGGCGGCCAGGTGTCGGGCCCCGTATTCTCGGCGATCGCGGGCGATACGCTGCGCGCACTGAACGTGCCGCCGAACATGCCGATCAAGCAGCTGGTCGTTTCCGACGACACGCCGGGCGCGCCCGCCGACAAGCCCGGTCCGCAGAAGCTGGCGGCAGGTGGCACCGCGAAGCATATGATCGTATCCAGCACGACGCGTAATTCACCAGGAGTTGTTCGATGAGCGCCGCTCGCAGTTCCCATCCGGCGCATCAGCAGATCGCAGCCGCGCTCGCGTGGCTGCGTCAGCATGTGGCCCCCGCGGCGCAACTGCATGCCGACACGCGCAGTCTGCAGGCCGGCGACGTGTTTCTCGGCTATGCGGTCGACGGGGCAGACAATCGCGCTTTCATTTCCGACGCCGTGGCCCGTGGTGCGGCCGCCGTGCTGTATCAGCCGGACGGTCTCGCAGCGGCACCGGCCGCGCCCGTTGCGCTCGCGGTGCCGGCGCTCGACGAGCTTGCCGGGGAGATCGCCAGCGGCTGGTATGGCGATCCGAGCGACAGCCTGCTCGCCGTCGGCGTGACCGGCACGAACGGCAAGACGTCGTGCACGCAATGGATTGCCGCAGCGCTGACGGCGCTGCATCAGCCGTGCGCGCTGATCGGCACCCTCGGAACCGGCATGCCGGGCCAGCTCGTGCCGACGGGCTTCACGACGCCGGACGCCCCACAGCTGCAGCGCAGCCTCGCGCAACTGCGCGACGCGGGCGCGAAGGCCGTCGCGATGGAAGTGTCGTCGCACGCGCTGCATCAGGGGCGCGTGAACGGCACGGCATTCGACATCGCCGTATTCACGAACCTGACCCAGGATCACCTCGACTATCACGGCACGTTCGACGCGTACGAAGCCGCGAAGGCGAAACTGTTCGCGTGGCGTGGGTTGCGCGCGGCGGTCGTCAACCGCGACGACGCAGCCGGCCGCCGCCTGCTCGAGAAGCTGGCCGGCCGCGTGCGCACGATCGCATACGGAATCGGCGACGCGCAGGCGCCTGACGCGGATCGCGAACTGATCGCGCTCGACGTGCGCGCGACCGCCACGGGCACCGCATTTCACCTGCGCTCGTCGTGGGGCGACACGGACGTCGAAGTCGGCACGCTCGGCACGTTCAACGTCAGCAACCTCCTCGCGGTGCTCGGCTCGCTGCTCGCGGCCGACGTGCCGTTCGACGCGGCGGTGGCCGAGATTGCACGGCTCGAGCCTGTCAACGGCCGGATGCAGCGTCTTGGCGGCCGCCTGCAGAACGACGAACCGCTGGTCGTGATCGACTACGCGCATACGCCCGACGCGCTGGAGAAGACGCTCGACGCGCTGCGCCCGATCGCCACGGCGCGCGGCGGCCGGCTCGTCTGCATGTTCGGCTGCGGCGGCGATCGCGATGCGACGAAGCGCCCGCTGATGGGCGCGATCGCCGAGCGGCTCGCCGACGAAATCGTCGTCACGAGCGACAACCCGCGCAGCGAGGATCCGCAGCGCATCATCGACCAGGTCATCGCGGGCATGGCCGCGCCCGACCACGCACGCCGCATCGAGGATCGCGCGAGCGCGATCCTGCAGGCCGTGCGCGGAGCCGCCCGCGAGGATGTCGTTGTGCTGGCCGGCAAGGGCCATGAGGCGACGCAGGAAATCATGGGCAAGAAACGCACGTTCTCCGATCAGGATCACGCGCGGCTCGCACTCGCGGCCCGCGCGACGCACGGCAAGGGAGGCGGCGAATGACGATGCTCAGTCTCGGCGAAGCCGCCCGCCTGATCCCGGGCGCCACCCTTCGCGGCGATCCGGCCACGACGTTCGAGCGCGTCTCGACGGATAGCCGCACGGTCGGCCCGGGCGACCTGTTCGTCGCGCTGAAAGGCGAGCGCTTTGATGCGCACGACTTCCTCTGCGACGTGGCCGCGCGCGGCGCGGCTGCAGCGCTCGTCGCGCATGCGCCGGAGGGCCTCGCGATGCCGGTCATCGAAGGCGGCGAAACGCGTGCCGCGCTCGGCGCGCTCGCGCACGGCTGGCGCAAGCAGTTCGCCGTGCCGCTCGTCGCTGTGACGGGCAGCAACGGCAAGACGACCGTGAAGGAAATGATCGCGTCGATCTTCGCTGCGGCAGTCGGCGCCGACGCAAGACTCGCGACGGCCGGCAACCTGAACAACGACATCGGCGTGCCACTGACGCTGCTGCGCCTGTCGGCCGCGCATCGCATCGCAGTGATCGAGCTCGGGATGAACCATCCGGGCGAGACCGAAATCCTCGCGCGCATCGCGGCGCCGACCGTTGCGCTCGTCAACAACGCGCAGCGCGAGCATCAGGAGTTCATGGCAACGGTCGAAGCCGTCGCGCTCGAACATGCGGCGGTGATTCACGCGCTGACACCGGACGGCGTCGCGGTGTTTCCGGCGGACGATGCGTACGCTGGCATCTGGCGTGTCGCGGCGACCGGCAACCGGATTCTCGATTTCGCACTGCACGAAGCCGATCGGCAGGTCGACGCGCAGGTCACGGGCCGTCTGCAGGGCGGCGAGCTTGCGATCGACACGCCGTCGGGCAGGTTGACGTTGCGGCTGCGCGCGCTCGGCGAGCACAACGCTCGCAACGCGCTGGCGGCTACGGCCGCGGCGCTCGGAGCCGGGATCGGGCTGGCGGCGATCAAGCAGGGGCTCGAATCGTTCGAGCCGGTGAAGGGCCGCTTGCAGGTCCGGAAGGCGAGCGTTGGCAGTCTCGCAGGCGCGACGATCGTTGACGACACCTACAACGCGAACCCCGACTCGATGCGCGCGGCGATCGACGTGCTGGCTGCGCAACCGGCGCCGCGCGTGCTGGTGATCGGCGACATGGGTGAAGTCGGCGACGAAGGGCCGGCATTTCACCGCGAGATCGGCGCATATGCGCGTGAGCGCGGAATCGATGCGCTGTTCGCGCTCGGCGACGCATCGCGTGATGCCTGTACCGCATACGGCGACACGGCTCGCCATTTCGGCGACGTCGGCACGCTGGTCGACGCGCTGCTCGGCGCGGGCTACGGCGCGCAAGCGACGGTGCTCGTGAAGGGCTCGCGGTACATGAAGATGGAGCGCGTGGTCGACGCGCTGACGAACCAACCCGCGACGGGCACGGCGCCCGCCGCACACTGAGTAGAAGGAAGGAAGCATGCTGCTGGCGCTGGCGCAATGGCTGCAAGGAGACGCAAGCTTTTTGCGCTTGTTCACGTACCTGACGTTCCGTGCGGTGATGGCCACCATCACGGCGCTCGGGATCGGGCTCGTGTGCGGACCGTGGGTGATCCGCAAGCTGACGCAAATGAAGGTCGGGCAGGCCGTGCGCAAGGACGGCCCGCAGAGTCACCTCGTCAAGTCCGGCACGCCGACGATGGGCGGCGTGCTGATCCTGATCGGCATCGCGGTCGCGACGCTGCTGTGGGGCGATCTGACTAACCGCTTCATCTGGATCGTGATGCTCGTCACGTTCGGCTTCGGCGTGATCGGCTGGGTCGACGACTACCGCAAGGTCGTCCACAAGGACCCGCGCGGGATGTCGTCGCGCGAGAAGTATTTCTGGCAGTCGGTGATCGGCCTGTTCGCGGCGGTTTATCTCGCCTTCAGCGTGTCCGAGGCGAACAACGTGCGCGTGTTCGACCTGTTCATGGCGTGGGTGAGGAGCGGCCTGTCGATGGGGCTGCCCGCGCGTGCCGACCTGATGTTGCCGTTCCTGAAGTCGATCAGTTATCCGCTCGGTGTCTGGGGTTTCATCGTGCTGACCTATTTCGTGATCGTCGGCGCGAGCAACGCGGTGAACCTGACCGACGGCCTCGACGGTCTCGTGATCATGCCGGTCGTGCTGGTCGGCGCATCGCTCGGCGTGTTCGCGTACGTGATGGGCAGTTCGGTCTATTCGAAATACCTGTTGTTTCCGCATATTCCGGGCGCGGGCGAACTGCTGATCTTCTGTTCCGCGATGGGCGGGGCAGGGCTCGCGTTCCTCTGGTACAACACGCACCCCGCGCAGGTGTTCATGGGCGACGTCGGCGCGCTGGCGCTGGGCGGCGCGCTCGGCACGGTTGCGGTGATCGTGCGCCAGGAAATCGTGCTGTTCATCATGGGCGGCATCTTCGTCGCGGAAACGTTGTCGGTGATGCTGCAGGTGTCGTGGTTCAAGTACACGAAGAAGCGTTACGGCGAAGGGCGCCGCCTGCTGAAGATGGCGCCGCTGCATCACCATTTCGAATTGTCCGGCTGGAAGGAAACGCAGGTAGTGGTGCGTTTCTGGATCATCACGTTGATGCTGTGCCTGTTCGGGCTGTCCACCCTCAAGTTGCGGTAAAGGAAAGGTAACAAGGATGTCTGGCGAGATGTTTGGAGATCGGCAACGGCCGATGGTGCTCGTGCTGGGGCTCGGGGAGTCGGGTCTCGCAATCGCGCGGTGGTGCGCGAGGCACGGGTGCCGGCTGCGTATTGCCGATACCCGCGAGGCGCCGCCGAACCTTGCCGCGCTGCAGGCTGAAGGGATCGATGCCGAGTTCGTCGGCGGGCCGTTTGCGCCCGCGCTGCTCGACGGCGGCGTCGAGATCGTCGGGCTGAGCCCCGGCCTGTCGCCGCTCGAACCGGAGCTCGCGGCGCTGATCGCGGCCGCGAACGAGCGCGGGATCGCGGTGTGGGGCGAACTGGAATTCTTCGCGCAGGCGCTGCGCGCGCTCGGCACGAGCGGCTACCAGCCGAAGGTGCTCGCGATCACCGGCACCAACGGCAAGACGACGACGACGAGCCTCACGGGCCTGCTGTGCCAGCGCTCCGGCAAGAAGGTTGCCGTCGCCGGCAACATCAGCCCGGCGATGCTCGACCGGCTCGCGAGTGCGATCGACGACACCGCGCTGCCCGACGTGTGGGTGCTCGAACTGTCGAGCTTCCAGCTCGAGACCGCGCGCACGTTCGCGCCCGATGCGGCCGCGATCCTGAACATCACGCAGGACCACCTCGACTGGCACGGCAGCTTTGACGCGTATGCGGCAGCGAAGGGCCGGATCTTCGGCGCGACGACGACGCGCGTGCTGAACCGCGACGACGCGGCCGTGATGAAGTTCGCACCGGCGGCGGGCGCTGCCGATGCAGCACGCACGGTCACGTTCGGCCTGAACGAACCGGTGCAGGATGGCGACTACGGGCTGTCGACGCGATAACGGTCCAATATCGTTCCGTATGCCGAAGCGATGGCGCTCGATGACCGGGACGTCGTGATGATGGCTTCGCCGATGGCCCATCAGACGGGCTTCATGTACGGCCTGATGATGCCGATCGCGTTGCATGCGACGGCTGTCCTGCAGGATGTATGGCAACCGAAGAAGGCCCTCGAAGTCATTCGCGCCGAACATGCGACCTTCATGATGGCGTCGACGGTGTTCCTGACCGACCTCGCCAATACGGCGAACGAAACCGGCGAAACGGTGCCGACGCTCCGCACGTTCCTGTGCGCCGGTGCGCCGATCCCGGGGCCGTTGGTCGAACGCGCGCGCAAGGCGCTCGACGTGAAGATCGTGTCGGCCTGGGGTATGACCGAGATGGGAGCCGTCACGCTGACGCGGCTCGACGACGAAGACGAACGGTCGATATCGACCGACGGCCGTCCGCTGCCCGGAGTCGAAGTGCGGATCGTCGACGAAAACGGCGTGCAGCTACCTGCCGATACGGTGGGTCGGCTCATGGCGCGTTCCTGTTCGAATTTCGCCGGCTATCTGGGCCGCCCGGAGTTCAATGCAACCGACGCCGATGGCTGGTTCGAGACGGGCGATCTCGCACACGCCGATGCGCGCGGCTACATCCGCATCGATGGACGCAGCAAAGACGTGATCATCCGCGGTGGCGAGAACATTCCGGTGGTCGAAATCGAGGCGCTGCTGTACCTCCATCCGGCGATCGCGGCGGCGGCGATCGTGGCCTATCCCGACGAACGTCTCGGCGAGCGGGCCTGTGCGGTGGTCGTGCCGCGGGAAGGCGAGTGCGTCGATCTGCCGGGCATCGTCGATTTCCTGAAATCGCACAGGGTCGCGATGCACTACATTCCCGAGCGCTTGCTGGTGCTGGACGCGATGCCCGTCACGCCGGCCGGAAAGATCCAGAAATTCAGGCTGCGCGACGCGTTGCGGGAAGCCGGGAAGTCGAACTGACGCGGTGTCACGCACGGCACCGATCGAAACGGAACAGGATATGCAAGCCATGAACGAGCAACCGGTCTTGACCGAAACCGTGGGACGGGTCGGCATCATCACGCTGAACCGGCCGAGGCAGATGAATGCGCTGAACGATGCGCTGATGGATGCGCTTGGCGACGCATTGCTGTCTTTCGACGGCAACGACGACATCGGCGCAATCGTCGTGACAGGTAACGCACAGGCTTTCGCGGCGGGCGCCGACATTGCCGCGATGGCGGACTGGGACTACATGGATGTGTTCCGCGGCGACTTCATTACCCGCAATTGGGAAACCATTCGCCGCGTGCGCAAGCCGGTCATCGCGTCGGTGGCCGGCGTGGCGCTCGGTGGCGGCTGCGAGTTGGCGCTGGCATGCGACATCGTGATCGCGGCCGACGATGCAAGGTTCGGCTTGCCGGAAATCAAGCTGGCGCTCCTGCCGGGCGCGGGCGGAACGCAGCGCCTGCCGCGTGCGGTCGGCAAGGCCAAGGCGATGGACATGTGCCTGAGCGGACGCCTGATGAGCGCATCCGAAGCGGAACGCAGCGGCCTCGTCTCGCGCATCGTTGCGGCCGATGTGCTGCGTGACGAAAGCATCGCGCTTGCGACGACAGTCGCCGGTTACTCCTCGCCGGCGTTGATGGCGATCAAGGAGTCGATCAATCGCGCATACGAAAGCGCGCTGTCGGAAGGCGTGCTGTTCGAACGCAGGCAATTGCATGCGCGCTTCGCCAGTCAGGATGCCCGGGAAGGGATCAGGGCGTTTCTCGACAAGCGCAAACCGGCCTTCGGGCACCGTTGAACGGGAATTTTTGCGATTGATATACCGGAGAACTTGAATGGCGCTTGATCAGGAGTCGTTCGATCTGCTGCTGGCATCGGTCCAGCGCTTCATTGCCGAGCGGCTGGTGCCGGCGGAAGATCTCGTCGAGGAACTCGACGACGTACCGGTCGATATCGTCGACGACATGAAACGAATGGGGCTGTTCGGCTTGTCGATTCCGGAGGAATACGGCGGCATCGGCCTGTCGATGGCACAGGAGTGCGCGGTGGCTTACGAACTCGGCCAGACGGCCCTTGCTTTCCGCTCGGTGTTCGGCACCAACGTCGGGATCGGGGCGCAAGGCATCCTGATGGATGGTACCGAAGCCCAAAGGCGCGAGATTCTGCCGCGTGTCGCTAGCGGGGAATTGATCATGTCGTTTGCATTGACGGAACCTGATGCCGGCTCGGACGCAGCGGCGCTCCGGACCCGCGCGGAATTCGACAAGGGCGGAGACTGCTACGTCCTCAATGGTTCCAAGCGCTTCATCACCAACGCGCCACGCGCCGGCGCCTTCACGTTGATGGCGCGCACCGGTGACGATGGGGCGAACGGCATCTCGGCATTCGTCGTGCCGTCGCACCTGGCCGGCATCAGCCTGGGCAAGCCGGACCGGAAAATGGGGCAGCGCGGTACCAAAACGTGCGACGTCATTCTTGAAAACGTGCGGGTGCCGGCCGGCAACATCATCGGCGGTATGCCGGGCATGGGTTTCAAGACGGCGATGAAGGTGCTCGATCGCGGGCGTTTGCACCTGTCGGCCCTCGCGTGTGGCGTCGCGCAGCGGGTGCTGAACGAATCCGTCGGGTATGCGCGGGATCGCAGGCAGTTTGGACAGCGCATCGGCGATTTCCAGCTGATTCAGGCGATGCTGGCCGACAGTCAGGCCGAACTGTATGCGGGCTGGTCGATGGTGCAGGACTGTGCGCAACGCTACGACCTGAAACCGTCGGGTCAGAGCGATCCGGACGTCAGCATGCGCGCGTCATGCGCCAAGCTGTTTTGCAGCGAGATGGCGGGCCGCGTGGCGGATCGCGGCGTTCAGATTCACGGCGGTGCCGGCTATATCGCGGAATACAAGGTCGAGCGTCTCTATCGCGACGTGCGTTTGCTGCGTCTTTATGAAGGTACGACGCAGATCCAGCAGCTCATCATCGGTCGGGCGCTGATGCGTGCCGGCTGACGATCCCCTTCCCGCTCCGTCAGTCGATTGGAAAATCATCATGAATTCAGCCACCCAGCATCCTGCGTTTCAGTGGAGTGATCCGTTTTTGCTCGACCAGCAGCTCGACGAGGACGAGCGGCAGGTACGCGATGCCGCGCGTGCCTATTGTCAGGAGCAGCTTGCGCCGCGCGTATTGCAGGCGTTTCGCCACGAGCAGACCGATCCGTCGATCTTTCGGGAGATGGGGGCGCTCGGCTTGCTGGGTTCGACGATCCCCGAGACCTATGGCGGCGCGGGTTTGAACTACGTCTGCTACGGCCTGGTGGCGCGCGAAGTCGAAATGGTCGACTCCGGTTATCGGTCGATGATGAGCGTGCAGAGCTCGCTCGTGATGGTGCCGATCCACGTGTTCGGCAGCGAAGCGACCAGGCAAAAGTATCTGCCCGGGCTCGCGCGCGGCGAATTGATCGGGTGCTTCGGCCTGACGGAGCCGAATCACGGATCGGATCCGGGCAGCATGATCACGCGCGCGAAGAAGGTGGCAGGCGGCTATTCGCTGACCGGCGCGAAGATGTGGATCACCAACAGCCCGATCGCCGACGTATTCGTCGTGTGGGCCAAGGACGACGAAGGCCTCATTCGCGGTTTCGTGCTGGAAAAAGGCTGGAAGGGGCTTTCGGCGCCAGCCATCCACGGCAAGGTCGGGTTGCGCGCGAGCGTGACCGGCGAGATTGTGATGGACGAGGTGTTCTGCCCGGAAGAAAACGCGTTCCCGGATGTCAGGGGCCTGAAGGGGCCATTCACCTGTCTGAATTCCGCGCGCTACGGGATCGCATGGGGGGCGCTGGGCGCTGCCGAAGACTGCTTCCACCGCGCACGCCAATACGTGATCGATCGCATCCAGTTCGGCAGGCCGCTTGCGGCGAACCAGCTGATCCAGAAGAAGCTGGCCGACATGATGTCGGAGATCGCGCTCGGTCTGCAGGGTTGTCTCCGTCTGGGCCGCATGAAGGACGATGGCCCGGCGGCCGTCGAGATCACGTCGATCATGAAGCGCAACAACTGCGGCAAGGCGCTGGATATTGCCCGCACGGCGCGCGACATGCTCGGCGGCAACGGCATCAGCGACGAGTTCGGCATCGCACGTCATCTCGTGAACCTCGAGGTCGTGAACACCTACGAAGGGACGCATGACGTGCATGCTCTCATTCTCGGCCGCGCGATCACCGGCATCGCCGCGTTCTGATCTTGCCTACGCGGCCGCTTCATCATCCACGGGAGAAAGTACGTGAAGGCAGCGTTCCTCACAGGGCATGGCGGCAACGAGGTGGTCGAGATCGGCGAGCGGCCACGGCCGGTGCGAAGCGCCGGCAACGTGCTGATCAGCCTGAAGGCCGCGACGCTCAATCGGGTCGATCTTTACATGCGCGACAGCGGCGCGGGTATCACGCATCGCCTCCCCCAGATCATGGGGATCGACGGCGCCGGGACGGTCGAGGAGGCCGATGAATCGGAAACCCGGCTGTCGCCGGGGCAGCGCGTCGTCGTGCACCCCGGTATCGGGTGCGGGCGCTGTGAATATTGTCTGCGCGGGGAGTCGGTGTTGTGCACGTCGATCCGGTATCTCGGCGAACACCGCGACGGTACGCTGGCCCAATACGTCAGTGTGCCGGCGACGAACGTGTTTCCGATGCCCGCGATGCTGGACTTTGCGGAAGCGGCGGCGCTGGGCGTCGTTCACCTGACGGCGTGGCGGATGCTTTTCACGAAAGCGGCGCTCAAGCCATGGGAAACGGTGCTGATCTTCGGGGTCGGCGGCGGCGTGTCGCTGGCAGCACTGCAACTGGCGAAGCTGGCCGGCAGCCGCGCGATCGTCACGTCGCGCGACGATACGAAACTGCAACGCGCGTTGTCGATGGGCGCCGACCATGCGATCAACGGTTCGACGCAGGATGTCGTCAAGACGATCATGGCACTGACGGACGGACGCGGTGTGGATGTCGTGATCGAGAACGTCGGCGCCGCGGTGTGGTCGAGCGCGTTGAAGTCCGTCGCGCGAGGCGGCCGAATCGTGACCTGCGGCGCGACGACTGGCGATCAGCCCGCTGCGGATCTGCGCCGAATCTTCATCCGGCAGTTGCAGATATTCGGCTCGACCCTGGGCACGCTTGACGAATATCGCGATTTGCTCGCGCTGGCGGCGCGCGGCGGGCTACGCCCGGTGATCGATTCGCGCCATGCGCTGGACGACGTGCATTCGGCGCTCGACCGGCTGGCATCCGGTGCGCAGTTCGGCAAGATCGCGATCGAGATCGCCGCATGACGGAAAACGGGTCGGGATTCCATTCAATGAAGAGGAGACGCACATGAAATTGCTGGTCGCGGTCAAGCGCGTGGTCGATGCGAACGTGAAGGTCGGCGTGAAGTCCGATCAATCGGGCGTCGACATCGCGAACGTGAAGATGTCGATGAACCCGTTCGATGAGATTGCCGTTGAAGAAGCGGTGCGTCTGAAGGAAGCGGGCGTGGCAACGGAAGTGATCGCCGTGTCGGTGGGCGTTGCGCAAGCGCAGGAAACGCTGCGCACGGCGCTGGCGATCGGTGCGGATCGCGCGATCCTCGTCGAATCGACCGACAGCGTCGAGCCGCTGGCGGTCGCGAAGATCCTGAAGGCGCTGGTCGACAAGGAACAGCCGCAACTGGTGATCCTCGGCAAGCAGGCGATCGACGACGATTCGAACCAGACGGGCCAGATGCTGGCGGCGCTCGCAGGCTTGCCGCAGGCGACGTTCGCGTCGAAGGTCACGATTGCAGATGGCAAGGCCACGGTTGCACGCGAAGTCGACGGCGGTGCTGAAACGCTGTCGCTTCAACTGCCGGCAGTCGTGACGACCGATCTGCGCCTGAACGAGCCGCGCTACGTGACGCTGCCGAACATCATGAAGGCGAAGAAGAAGCCGCTGGAAACGGTGAAGCCGGAAGAGCTGGGCGTGGACGTCGCGCCGCGTCTGAAGACGCTGAAGGTGGTCGAGCCGCCGAAGCGTGCAGCCGGCGTGAAGGTGCCGGACGTGAAGACGCTGGTCGAGAAGCTGAAGACCGAAGCCAAGGTGCTGTAAGAGGGAGCGCAAAGAAATGACGATTCTGGTGATTGCAGAACACGACAACGCGTCGATCAAGGCCGCGACGCTGAACGCGGTGGCGGCGGCGGCGAAGATCGGCGGCGACATTCACGTGCTGGTCGCGGGCCACAACGCGCAGGGCGCGGCCGATGCGGCGTCGAAGATTGCGGGCGTATCGAAGGTACTCCTGGCCGACGCGCCGCAACTCGAAGCGGGCCTGGCGGAAAACGTCGAGGCGACCGCGCTGAACATCGCGAAGGATTACTCGCACATCCTCGCGCCGGCGACCGCGTACGGCAAGAACATCGCGCCGCGCATCGCCGCGAAGCTGGACGTCGCGCAGATCTCGGACATCACGGCAGTGGACTCGGCCGATACGTTCGAGCGCCCGATCTACGCGGGCAACGCGATCGCGACGGTGCAGTCGAGCGACCCGATCAAGGTCATCACGGTGCGTGCGACGGGTTTCGATCCGGTAGCCGCGGAAGGCGGCAGCGCATCGGTCGAGAAGATCGAAGCGGCAGCCGACGCAGGCAAGTCGCAATTCGTGAGCCGTGAGGTGACGAAGCTGGACCGTCCGGAGCTGACGTCGGCAAGCATCATCGTGTCGGGCGGCCGCGGTCTGGGCAGCGGTGAAAACTACACGAAGGTGCTGGAGCCGCTGGCGGACAAGCTGTCGGCGGCACTCGGCGCATCGCGCGCGGCAGTGGATGCAGGCTACGTGCCGAACGACTATCAGGTTGGCCAGACCGGCAAGATCGTCGCGCCGCAGCTGTACATCGCGGTGGGCATCTCGGGTGCGATCCAGCACCTGGCTGGGATGAAGGATTCGAAGGTGATCGTCGCGATCAACAAGGATCCGGAGGCGCCGATCTTCAGCGTGGCCGATTACGGTCTCGTCGGCGATCTGTTCGCGCTGGTTCCAGAGGTGGCCGACTGCCTGTGACGGCGCGGCGGAGCGTCTGTACACGCACCAACCGGCTCTGTCACCCAGGAATTCCCATCGAGCCGGCGGGAGCCTGCTGGGTTAGAGGCGGCAAAGAGCGAGATTGAACGCGTCGAGACAAGGTGCTCCGCGCGAGACGATCCAGACTCGGACGAACTGCTGAATACCCACAATTTGCAGGATCGGAGTCGGCCAGGAATTGGTCGCCGCATCTGCGATTAAATTCGGATTCCTACTCTTGAATATGGTGGGTCGAATCGCAGTACTCATGCCGACGATTTTAATTTTCTGCCTGTCCGTGCATCGACAGGAAGCAATCCAGCTGGCGGCTGGAGAACGCTCGGATGCGGCGAGGAACCGTATGAGAGCGGACAGGGAAGTGCGATGACCGTTGGTCGCATTCGAGACGAGAAGGATAGATCGGTTGCCGACCGATGCGAAATAACGAGTCGGCGTGCTTGATAAAAGTAGTTATGCAAATGATGCGAATGCGTCTGAATGTAGCCGCATACAACCTGGAGCAGCACGTGAAATCGAACCAAGTATCAAGAAAAGTTCTGACCAGCCTGGTGTGCGCATCATCTGCCGCCTGCATGGTTCCCCTCGCACACGCGGGCTCGCAACTGCTGCCGGGGATTTCGACCGGTTTGCCGCTGGGCGCGCCGTTGCCGCCGGGTATCTACAGTGTCACGCAGCTCAACTATGGCTGGCGCGGCAGCTCGCCGACGGTCGGCGTCGGTGTCGGCATCCCGAGCTGGCTGATCTGGTCCACGCCGTGGACGGTGGCCGGCGGCCGCCTTCTGCTCGATACGGTGACTGCGGTCGCGAACGTCGACGTGAAGGGCTATCACGGCTATACCGGGGCCGGTAACACCTATATCGACGCTCAGCTCAAGTGGGATCTCGGCGGCGGCCTGTCGGCCGGTGTGCAAAGCGGCGTGTTTCTTCCCGTGCGCAACGACCTGACGTCGCTCGGCGTGACGCGTAATTTCTATTCGCTGATGGAAATCGCTGCCGTGACCTACGAGCATAACGGCTGGGAGTTCGATGCCACGGGCATTTACGGCACCGGCAAGCATGGCAGCGAGCTGGGCGAGAACGCGGCACCGCAGTGGACCAACTTCGATCTGACCGCGTTCAAGCGGGTCGGCAAGTGGGAGCTGGGCGGGATCGCGTTCGGCTCGGACGACCTGACCTCGCCGGTGGCCGGCTACCAGAAGCAATCGCAGGTCGCGCTCGGTGCGCTGGTTGGCTACAGGATCGGCCACGACACGCTGCAGCTCAAGGCGTCGCGTGATGTAACCGAAACCGGCTACACGGGGCACGAGACGCGAGTCTGGATGAACTTCATCGTGCCGTTGTGGAGCCAGAAATAAGCCGATGTGTCGGGTGGCGGGCACATCGGCACTTGCCCGGCACGGCAGCGCCTCGATGGCGATGAAAGCCATCGAGTGTTCGCAGGAGCGTGAACCCATGACTTTACTCGAGCAAATGCGTGTCGCGAGACATGCTGCCGCGCAGGCGGCCAATGTCGTCGATGCGGACATCTGGAGATGGTTCGCAACGGTGATGGAGGATCGACGCATTCGTTGGTGCTTCGATGGCAATGCGTGGCTGGTCAGCGTCGATCATCGGCATGTCGCAACCGACCCGTGCTTTGACAGCGCTATTCGTATTGCCAAGAGCGAGTCCGAGCGTCGCATGCGGCGTTCGGAGCGGTGCCGCAATGAGCCGCAATGCTCCGACGCACCGTCGTCCCTGCCAATCTGAGCGGGTTCGCGACAGGTTTTCGGGAAGCGATCGCCGCCCACGGCCCGGGCGAATTGCGCAGGCGTCAGGTCGCGCCGCGCGTATTCGACTGGCCGACTGCTCGCCGACGCGGGATGCCCGAGGGCGCGCACCGAGCGACGGTTCCGGATTCGAATGCGTCGTTGACAGACGTTCACGCGTTGACTAGATTCGTCACATGAGCGCACTTTTTGTCACGACTGCCACGACCACCACCACGACCGCCAATGGCGGGTCGGGAGGAGGTTGCGCGTCGTAGGTCAGTGCCTCGAGCGATCCCCAGGCCCCGCCGGAAACGGACGGGGCCTTTTTCATGCTCTGTTCGGCCGGTACCCACTGTCAACGGAGAACATCATGGACGAACGCGACCATCGCGTGCTTGGTAACAGGCTGGATCTGTTTCATCAACAGGATGAGAGCCCAGGCGCCATTTTCTGGCATCCGCGCGGCATGGTTTTGTTTCGGGTCGTCGAGGAATATATCCGCGTTCGGATGCGCCAGGCCGGCTTCGCCGAAGTGCGGACACCTCAGATCGTCGCGCGAGGTGTCTGGGAACAGAGCGGCCATTGGGAGAAGTTCGGGCGGAACATGTTTTCGCTCGAAAGTGACGATCATCCGTACTGTCTCAAACCGATGAGCTGCCCGTGCCATGTGCAGGTCTTCAAAAAGGGCACGCGTTCGTACCGCGATCTGCCGATTCGATATGCGGAATTCGGCGCGGTTCACCGGGCCGAACCGTCCGGCGCGCTGCACGGCCTCATGCGTGCCCGTGCGTTCACCCAGGACGATGCCCATGTTCTATGCATGCCCGCTCAGGTGGAGGTTGAAGTCGCACGATTCTGCGTGTTGCTGAAGACGATCTATGCCGATTTCGGATTTGGCGCATTCGACGTGGCGTTGTCGACGCGGCCCGTGATTCGCGCCGGCGACGATGCGGTGTGGGATCGCGCGGAAGCGATGCTGGCGTCTGCTGCGCGGGCGGCAGGGCTGGACTTCTCGATCCAGGCGGGCGAGGGAGCGTTCTACGGTCCGAAGCTCGAATTTCATTTGCTCGACGGTCAGGGACGGACGTGGCAGTGCGGGACGATCCAGCTCGACTTCGTATTGCCGGGGCGGCTCGGCGCCGCCTATGTAGCGGAGGACGGTGCGAAAGCGACGCCCGTGATGTTGCATCACGCGGTGCTCGGCAGCCTCGAGCGGTTCATCGGCATGCTTCTCGAACACTACGCGGGGTGGTTGCCGACGTGGTTGGCGCCGGACCAGATCGTCGTGGCGAACATCGGACAGGACGCCCGCGCATTTGCCGAGAACATGGCGTTCGCCTTCGAAGACATCGGGTGCCGGGTGCGGCGGGATTTTCGTGCCGAACGCCTGCCGCGCAAGATCTTCGATGCAAGGGAGCTGGCAGCACCGATCGTCGCAGTGGCGGGACGGAAGGAGGCGCTGGCCGGTGAGGTATCGCTACGCATGAGGAACGGGGAGCAGCACGTGCTGACGATTACCGATGCGCTCGCCTACCTGACGCAGCAGGCGCGCGTTCCGTCCGCGACGCGGGTGTTCTGACCGGACGGCACGCGCAGGCGTGTTCGAGGTGCGTGCAATGGTCGGGATGCCCGGCTTTGCGCTTTCGCGGGGCAGGCCGGCGCGCTGCTCCATGCGAGCGATTTCCACGACAACCGCGTGCGGGTTGTCGACCGACGGCGGGGCAGTTGCTGATCGGCGACGAAGGCCCCGACATGAACATCAAGCGCTATTCCGTGTCGGGCGGCCCGTGCTAGCCGACACGTTCGGCGTGTGCGCCTGTCGCCCGCTCGAACGGCGAGCATGTGGTCACGAAGAACAACGTGAAGGGGAACCGCATCACCGTCTATCGGTGGGCGCCTTGACGCAGGCTGCGTCGCGCATCGCGGCCGATCCGCGCCAGATCAGGTTCGCGCTCGTTTCCGTTTCCGACGCGACGCTGAAGCCGAGGCGCTCGTAGAGCCGCCGTGCGGGATTGCCGTGCAGCACGCTGAGCGATACGGGTACGTGCTCGCGCGCGGCTTCGGCCAGCAGATCGCGCAACACGGCTTCGCCGATGCCATGCCCTTGCCGCGACGGGTGGATCTGAATCTGGTGAACGTGCCATTCGTCGGCGGCGCGCGTCACTTTCAGCAAGCCGATCGGGTTCGCGTCGGCGCTCGCGCCTTCGCAGACGATCATCGCGTCTTCGAAGTTCGCGAAGATGCGCCGGTGGTGCGCTTCGTCGTCGGTGGGGGCGCCGACCCGTTGCAGATGCCCGGTCATCGTAAGCCGGCGGAGCGTCAGCAGGAACGGCAGGTCGGCGGCGGACGCCGGGCGCAGGCGGATGGCGGAGGGCATGGTCGGCGCACGTTCGCGGGCGGATGCAAGGCACTGACGCGCATGATCCACGAACGCGGCGAACCGGTCAAATTCCGGGCGGCGGGAAGCTGGATTTAACGGGCGACACGCGAACCACGCGCCGCCCCACGGCCAAGGCAGGCCGACGCGCACAAGCGAAGCGCGGACGTGCCCATTCCCCCCTGTCTGCTGTCGATTCGTTGCGCCCGGCATAAAGGCGACCCCACGGGCCGGGTCAAGCCCGTTCACGCAATCCGGTACACGCGCATCGCGTTGCCGTGCCAGATCGCGTCGCGCGCGACGTCGTCGAGGCCGGCCATCGCGCCCGCGAACGTGCGCAGCAGCGCCGGATACGACACGCGCAACCCCGCCACCGGAAAATTGCTCGCGAACAGGCAGCGCTCCCAGCCGAATATCGCGATCGTGTCGCGGATGATCCGCGCGTTGTCCGTGTCGTTCCACACGGCGTCGCGCAACCCGAGCTCGGAGATCTTCACGCTTACGCGCGGCGATGCCGCGAGCGCTTCCATCCCGCCGCGCCAGCGCGCGAGCCCGGCGTCCGACCGATCCCACGGCAACCCGGCGTGTTCGAGCACCACGTCGACACGCGGCGCATCGGCCAGCAGCGCGGCTGCTTCGCCGAGATGCCAGAACGGCACGCGCAGATCCCAGCTCAGGCCGTGCGCGGCGAGCCGTTCGAGCGCGGCCGGCCAGCGCGGATCGCGCAGTGTGCCCGGCCCGTCGACATCGGCATCCGCCGACGCAGCGGTGCGCGGCTTGAAGCGCACGCCCCGCACGCGCGGCCACGCGGCCTGTTCGGCGAGCCGCTCGTCGGCGTCGCCGGCGAGCAGGTCGACCCACGCGACGACCGCCGACGGCAGCCCGTGCGCGGCCGCGACCTGATGCAGCCAGCGTGTTTCCGCGAGCGCTTCGTCGTGCGCGCGTTCGGCCTCGACGTGCACGCTCGCGACGATCGGCGCACCCTGTGCCGCGTGCCGCAAATCGGCCACGCCGAAATCGCGGCACAGCGCCGCGTAGTCGCCGAACATGAAGCGCGCCGGATCGTACTGCGCCTGCAGCCACGGATAATGCGCCCCCGTGCCGAGCTGCCACAGGTGGTGATGCGCGTCGACGAGCCTGGCCGGCAGCGCATCCGGCGACGGCGACGGCCGCGCGTCGCCGCGTGGGTCAGCGCGTGCCTGCGAGCACATACGACGCATCCGGTTCGCGCAGCGTCGGCAGCGCACCGACGAAGCGCCACGCATCGAGATCGAGCTCGCGCACGTAGTCGTCCTGGAACGACACGTACGCGACGCGTCGCGACGGATGGAACGACAGCGCGGTCGGATTCGCGGGCAGCGCGACGCGTTCGATCTCTTCGAGCTGCCGCGCGTCGAACACCGAAATCGACCGTTCGCCGGAATTGGTCAGCAGCAGCAAATCGCGGCCGTCCGGCGCGGTGGTGCGGTAGATGCGGTTCGGATCGCTGCGCGTCTTCACGCGGCGGCCGCAGGTCATCGTGTCGGTGTCGATCTCGACGAGCGTGTCGTCGCCGCGATTCGCGACGAACAGCGTGCGCTCGTCGCTCGACAGCGCATTGCCTTCGGGGCGCGGGCCGGGCATCACCGCGCGCGGCGCGACGGTCGCGTCGCGCGGATGAAACTGCGTGACGGTGTTCGACAGCAGATGCACGCCGTAGGCACGGCTCGCATCGCGGGTGAGCGTCACGAGGTGGGTCTTCACGCCGCCGGACGGCACGGCCATGTTCGGCACGGCCTGCCGGGTCGGTTCGTCGAACACGAGCAGCATGTCGTGCGCCTCGCTCATCGCGTACAGCCGGCCGTCGCGATCGGCGGCCATCCCGTGCGGCCGGTAGTACGGCCACAGGTCGAGCATGCGCGTGTGCGTGCGCTCGACGAGATCGATCTCGGCAATCCGGTGATCGCCTTCATGGCCGCGCGACCACGCGGTTTCGATCCCGAAGATGCCGACGTATGCGTAGCGGTTGTTCACGTCGACGGTGAATTCGTGCGGGAAGTTCGGCAGCACGACATGCTTGAGCGCGGCTTTCGTTTCGAGGTCGTAGAAGCTGAAGGTATGGGCGCATTTCTGCACCAGCAGCAGGATGTCGTTCATGGTGAGTCTCCGTTGTTTCGTGCGCGTGCCGGCTTCCCGGCGCGCGCGTATCAGTCTTCGCAGCGCCTGGGCAGCGTCAGCGCGAGCAGGCCGGCCACCGCGAGCGTGACCGCGAGGCTGTACACGCCGGCCGCGGCGCTCACGTGCTGGGTCAGCACGCCGACCGCATACGGGCCGCAGAAGCCGCCGAGGTTGCCGAGCGCGTTGATCAGGCCGCGCGCGCTGCCCGCCGTCTCGACGCTGCACAGCTTCGGCGGAATCGCCCAGAACACGCCGGCTGCCGCCTGCAGGAAGAAGCCGCAACCGATCAGGAACGCGAACGACACGATCATCGACGCATGGGTGAGTACAGACAGCGCGAGGCACGCGGCGAAGCCGACCAGCGGCAGCAGCACGAACAGGCGGCGCTTGCCGGTTCGGTCGGACAAATACGACGTGCCGAACATCCCGATCATCATCGCGACATACGGCAGCATCGCGAGCAGGCCGACTTTCCCCATCCCGCCGTGCGTGAGGTTTTTGAGCAGCGTCGGCAACCACATCGTATAGCCGTAGATGCCGACCTGATAGCAGAAGTTGATCGCGATCAGCAGCCAGATCGTCGGGTTGCGCAGCATCGCGCCGAACGATGCCGCCGCAGGCGCGCCGGCGGCCTGCTTGCGTTCCTGTTCCTCGCGCAGCGCGTCGAGGATGTACGCCTTTTCGCGCGGCGACACCCAGCGTGCGGTCTCAGGGCCGTCGTCGGCGAACATCATCCACGCGACCAGGCACAGCAGCGACAGCGCGCCGGCGCAGAAGAACAGGTGACGCCAGTCGTACGCGGCGAGGATGAAGCCGGATAGCGGCGCGGTGATCATCCCGGCGAGCGGCACGAACATGATGACCATCGCGTTGGCGCGTCCGCGTTCGCGGTCGGGAAACCAGTGGCTGACCATGGTCAGCACGACCGGCAGCATCCCGCCTTCGGCCACCCCGAGCATGAACCGCAGCGTCAAAAGTTGCCACGTATGGGTGACGAGCCCGGTCAGCACCGACAGCAGCGCCCAGCTCACGAGCGACCACGCGATGAATTTCTTGCCGCTGCCGAGCGCGGCGCGCCGGCCGGCCGGAATCTGCAGGAACAGGTAGCCGAAGAAGAAGATGCCGCCGGCGAGGCCGGCCATGGTCGCGTCCATGCCGAGATCGGCGTTCATCCCGCCGGGCATCGCGAACGCGATGTTCACGCGATCCATGTACGAAATGATGCAGGCGAGCAGCAGCGGCGGAATCACGCGCAGCCAGCGGCGGCGCGGAACGGCTTCGCCGGCTTCATAGGCCGGGTTGGCGGGGTTCAGCAGGTTCATGGTGTCTCCGGATCCATGTGACGGGCGGCGGCGGCCTTCTGTCGGACCGCCGTCACGCCGATGCGCAACGCACGCGCGTTGCGGGTACAGGCAGATGTTGGGTCAGCGTCCCCAGCGCAGCACGAGCGGATCGAGCCGCCGCGCCGCGTCGAGCAGGCCGGCGCGCACCTGCGGGTGCATGTCGGGCCACGGCGCGCGCGGCCGGTCGCACGCGATCACGCCGCCTTCCTTCATCAGCGCCTTCGCGGTCAGGAAGCCCGACTGGCGGTTCTCGTAGTTGATCAGCGGCAGCCAGCGCCCGTACTGCTCGCACGCTTCGTCGCGGCGCCCGGCGAAATACGCGTCGGTGATGCGGCGAATCCCGTCCGGATACCCGCCGCCCGTCATCGCGCCGGTTGCGCCGGCATCGAGATCGGCGAGCAGCGTGATGCCTTCCTCGCCGTCCCAAGGCCCTTCGATCGCGTCGCCGCCGAGCGCGATCAGCTCGCGCAGCTTCGACGCCGCGCCGGGCGTCTCGATCTTGAAGTACGACACCGCGTCGATCTCGCGTGCGAGCGTCGCAAGCAACGACGCAGGCAGCGCGACGCCGCTCGCCGGTGCGTCCTGGATCATCAGCGGAATGTCGAGGCCGTCGGCGACGTCGCGGAAGAAAGCGCGCACCTGCGCTTCCGGCACGCGGAACGTCGCGCCGTGATACGGCGGCATCACCATCACCATCGCGGCGCCGAGCGCCTGCGCGCGCCGGTTGCGTTGCGCGCAGATCCGCGCGCTGAAGTGCGATGTCGTGACGATCACCGGCACGCGGCCGGCGACGTGCTCGAGCGTGGTGCGCGTGATGAGGTCGCGTTCGTCGTCGCCGAGCGCGAACTGCTCCGAGTAGTTCGCGTGGATGCAGATGCCTTGCGAGCCGGCGTCGATCATGAAGTCGAGACAGCGGCGCTGGCCGTCGAGGTCGAGTGCGCCGTGCGCGTCGAAGATCGTCGGCGCGACCGGAAAGACGCCCTGGTAGCGTGCGTTCATGGCGACCCTCACTCGACGATGTCGAACTGGTCGAGGAATTCGGTCTTCAGCGAGAGGCCGAGACCCGGCACGTCGTCGCGCAGTTGCAGGAAGCCGTTCTCGGCCACCGGCTCGCCGTCGAAGATGTAATAGAACAGCTCGTTGCCGACTTCCACGTCGAACATCGGGAAGTACTCGCTCATCGGCGATGCGAGCGTGCTCATCGTCAGGTGATAGTTGTGCATCTGGCCCGCGTGCGGAATCACCGGCACGCTGTATGCCTCGCACAGCGCGTTGATCTTGTGCGCCATCGTGATGCCGCCGACGCGGTTCGTGTCGTACTGGACGACCGACACGGCCTTGCGATCGAGCAGCTGCTTGAAGCCGTAGAGCGAGAACTCGTGTTCACCGCCGGAGATCGGAATGCGCGTGAGCTGGTTCAGTTCCGCGTAGCCGTCGATGTCGTCGGCGATCACCGGTTCCTCGAGCCAGCGCGGCTGGTACTTCTCGAGCTTCGGCAGGATGCGCTTCGCATACTCGAGGTTCCAGCCCATGTAGCACTCGAGCATCAGGTCGTTGTCGTAGCCGATCACCTCGCGGATCGCCGCGACCGACTTGAGGTTCTCGACCACGCCCTGCTGCCCGTGCGCGGGCCCGTAGCCGAAGCGCATCTTGAACGCGCGGAAGCCTTCCTTCAGATACTTTTGCGCTTCCTCCTGCATCGCCTTCAGGTCGGTGCGGTACAGCTTCGAGTAGTAGCAGGGGATCTTTTCCTTGGTGCGTCCGCCGAGCAGCTTGAACACGGGCTTGCCGACGCTCTTGCCGAGGATGTCCCAGATCGCGATGTCGACGGCCGAGATCGCCGCCATGCCGATGCCCTTGCGGCCCCATGCGTGGGTCGCGCGGTACATCCGCTGGTTCAGGTATTCGTAGTCCCACGGATCCTGGCCGATCACGAGCGGCGCGAGGTACTGGTCGATGATCACCTTCGCGACGTGCGGCGCGAGCGCGACGTTGCCGAGGCCGACGATGCCGTCGTCGGTCTCGACTTCGACGACCGTCCACGCATGGAAGCGGAACGTGCTCATCGTCTCCTGCGGCGCGTACAGCAGGTCCATCGCATTCGAGCAGAAGTTGCCTTGCGGCGGGACGGTCTTGCCTTTCCACTGGAATACGCGGGCGCGTACGGAACGGATCTTCATGATGGTGTCTCCGGAATCGATGTTGTCGTGTGTAGAAGGCGTGCGAGGGTCACGCGGAAACGGTGGTCGTGCGGCGCGCGGCGCCCATCCGGCACGCGATCTGCAGCGCCTGCCAGGTCGCGCCGACGTCGGCGCTGCCGCGGCCCGCGATGTCGTACGCGGTGCCGTGCGCGGGCGTCGTGATCGGTACGGGCAGCCCGCCCTGAACGGTCACGCCGCGCGAGAAGCCGAGCAGCTTGATCGCGATCTGCCCCTGGTCGTGGTACATCGTGACGATCGCCTGGTAGTCGCCGGCCTGCGCCTTCAGGAAGATCGTGTCGGCCGGGAACGGGCCGTGGAACGGCGCGTCGGTCGGCCACGCGCGCGCCTGCAGCTTGCGCACCGCCGGCTCGATGATGTCGACTTCCTCGCGGCCGCAACTGCCGCCGTCGCCGCCGTGCGGGTTGAACGCGGCGATCGCGACCTTCGGTGCGGCGACGCCGTTCGCGAGCAGCGACCGGTAGATCAGTTCGGATGCCTGCTCGATGCGCTCGACGCTCAGTTGCGCTGCCGCATCCTTGAGCGGGATATGCGACGAGATCCGCGCGGTCCACAGTTCGCCGAGCGTGTTGAATTCGCAGAAGTAGCCGGTCACGCCGAGCGCGGCGGCGAAGTGATGCAGCTCGTCGTCGTGCTTCAGCCCGCCGAGCTTCATCGCGTACTTGTTCAGCGGCGCAAAGCAGATTGCGTCGATGTCGCCGGCGAGCGCGGCGTCGAGGCATTGGTCGAGCACGGTCAGCGTCGAGCGGCCGCCGGCGGCGCCGGCCTGGCCGACGGTGACCTGGGCGGGATCGATCGTGTCGACCGCGACGAACGCGGCGCGCGCGGTGGACGGCCGGCCGCGCGCGGCGGCGAGCGACGCGACGGGTTCGACGTCGACCGTCACGCCGGCCACGCGCTGGCCGGCTTCCCACAGCCAGCGGTCGCCGATCAGCACGAGGTTCGCGCGGGCGGTCGCGTCGGGCCGCGCAAGTAGTTTCGCGATCAGTTCGGCGCCGATGCCGGCGGGGTCGCCGAGCGTCAGCGCGACGACAGGCAGGGGAGCGGCGGGCGAGGGGGTGTTCATTGCAGTGTCTCCGGTGGCGGCGCGTGGCCGTTCGTGTATGGGGTTCATGCTAGGTAGACGGAATGAGTCGGTAAATTGAAAACTCTTGATGAATCGATAACCTGGAGTAATCGAAATGGGCTCGATCGATCGACGAGACTCGACTCCCCAATTGCTGAACCGGCTGCGGATGCGGCAGATCGCGCTGTTGCTGGCGGTGGACGAATGCTCGACGCTGCGCGCGGCGGCCGGCCAGCTCGGCCTCACGCAGCCCGCCGCGACGAAAATGCTGGCCGAACTGGAAAGCGCGCTCGGCCAGCGGCTGTTCGACCGCGTCGGGCGCGGGCTCGTGCTGAACCCGGCCGGCGAGCGCGTGCTCGGCTATTTCCGAGGGATCCGCGGCAGCGTGGAGGCGCTCAACCGCGAGCTGGGCGAGCTGCAGCTCGGCAGCGCGGGGCGGCTCGCGATCGGCAGCATCATGGCGGCGTCGCCGGGGCGGCTCACCGAGGCGCTGGTGCAGTTGAAGGCGCGCTATCCGCTGCTCGCGATCGACATCGCGGTCGACACCAGCGACCGGCTGATGCCGCAGTTGCGCGAAGGCGTGCTCGAAGTGGTGATCGGCCGTCACGTCGGTAGCGATTGCGATTTCCGCGTGGTGGACGATGAAGCGCTCGCGATCATCGCGGGCCGCGACCATCCGCTCGCGGGCGCGGGGCCGGTCGAATTCGACGCGCTGCTCGATTACGCGTGGATCCTGCAGCCGGCCGGCAGCCCGGCGCGCGAGGTGGTCGAGCGCGAATTCCGTGCGCGTCACCAGCCGATGCCGCGCGGGCTCGTCGAAACGGGCTCGATCCTGACGACGATGAACCTCGTCGACCGTTCGCAGATGCTCGGCGTGATTCCGCTGACGGTTGCCCGGCGCAACGCGGAGCACGGGCTCGTGGCGATCCTCGATTACGAGCTCAAGCAGAAGCTGCCGTCGTACGGCAGCCTCGTGCGGCGCGACCGGCCGCTCAGCATTCCCGCGCAGCAGTTTCTCGCGCTGTTCCATCGGGACGGGGCGGGGGATGACGGCGATGCGTAATGGCGCGGCCTGTCAGCCGAGGCGCCCGAGCCAGCCGCGCCAACCGCGCTGGCCGATCAAGCCGATCAAGCCGATCAAGCCGATCAAGCCGATCAAGCCGAACCAGCCGAACCAGCCGAACCAGCCAAGCACGCCAAGCCACTGCCATCAGGGAACGCGGTTAAGCGTGATGGCGACACCGGCGAGGCGGCTGAGGCAGGCGAACCCGGCGCGCGCCGCTTCAGCGCACCGACGGCGCGGCCGGCGCTTCGGCGAGCGACGGCGCGGCTTCCGACAGCGCGCGATCGGGCCTGATCCGCAGCGCGGCGACGATGCCGATCAGCAGCATCGCGACCGACCCGATGAACGGCACCGTCCAGCTGCCGGTGCGGTCGACGAGATAGCCGAACAGGATCGGCGACAGGATCCCCGAGACCGCCGAGCCGGCGTTCATCATCCCGCTCGCGATGCCGGCGTGCTTCGGCGCGATGTCGCTCGGCACAGCCCAGATCGGCCCGATCGTCAGTTCGAGACACAGGAACGACCCGGACAGGCACAGCGCGACGCCGGCCGTTGAATGCACGAATGCGAGCGGCAGCAGGCACACGAGCGCGCCGGCGAAACTCGCGACGATCACGCTCTGGCGCGACAGCGCGAGGTTGCCGGTCTTGCGGTAGATGCGGTCGCACAGCCAGCCGCCGACCGTGTCGCCGACCACGCCCGCGAAGAACACGCCCGATGCGAACAGCGCGGTCGACTTCAGGTCGAGGCCCTTGCCGTTCAGGAAGAACGTCGGCAGCCACGTGAAGAACAGCCATGCAGTCCAGCCGTAGCAGAAGTACACGAAGATCGTCGGTGCCATCCGGCGGAAGAGCGGCCCCCACGGCGTCGGACCGGACGGCGGCGCGGGCCGCGCGATGGCGCGCGCGCGGCCGTCATCGTCGCCGAGCGGGTATTCGCGGAAGCCTGCGATCCACCACGCGAGCCACACCAGCGTCACCGCGCCGATCACGAAGAACGCCGCGCGCCACGACAGCCACGTCATCAGTGCGGCGACGATCGGCGGCGTGACCGCGTTGCCGAGCCGCGAGAACGAATGCGTGAAACCCTGCACGACGCCGCGCCGTTCGCGCGAGAACCAGTGCGTGATCGCACGCGCCTGCGCGGGCAGCGTCGCGCCTTCGCCGATGCCGAGCAGCAGTCGGGCGGCGAACAGCAGGGCGAGGCTGTGCACGAGGCCCGTCATGAAAGTCGATGCGACCCAGATCAGCCCGCAGCCGATCAGCGTGATGCGTGCGCCGAAGCGGTCGGCGATCCAGCCGCCGAAGACCTGGCAGACGGCGTACGAGTACGCGAAGGCGGAGAAGGCGACGCCGAGTTCGGTGTTCGATAGCCCGAGTTCGGACTTGATCGCACCGGCCGCGGTCGCGAGGTTCACGCGGTCGACGTAGAGGATGAACGAAAGCGCGCACAGCAGCCACAGCGTGTGGCGCCGTTGACGATGATCGGTAGTCATGTGTCTCGCTCCAAGGTCGTGCGCGGCGTTGCAATGACGCCGCGTTCACTGGCGGGGCCAGCATCGCGCGCCGGACGATGCACCGTCTAATGAATCTTTTGGATCAATTGATAACCTGCGGCATTCGGTTTCGCCGCGCCCGGGCGCAGGAGCGGACGTGCCGCGGGTTTTCCACGGGCGCTCACGACATGATGCGGAATGGTCGTGCGGCGGGCGCGCGCATCGACGCGGATGCTGATGCTGCCGGTGCCGCCGCGCTGCGATGATGAAGTGACGAAGCCGTATCGGACAGTCGGGAATGGATGGACATGGAACAACAACTTTCACGCCGCAGGGACAGCCGTTTCTGGCAACTGTCGCCGGTGATACGGTGGATCCGGGGCATGGCCGCAACGGTTATTCGTTCCGGCTGCCGCTGGTGCCGCTCGTTACCGTGTTCGTGCTCGAATTCGTTTGCGTGACGCTGGAAGCGCCGCGTCGGGCGACCCTGCGCACGCGGTTGAAGTTCGACCGGGCCGGCGCGGTGCGGGCCGTCGTCGTACAGGGGCCGGAGGCGAAATCGACCATGCCGGTCGCGGAATACACGCTGCCGGGTTTCGAGCCGCCGCTCGTGCGCGTGGGGCGCGAGACGGGCGCGAGACGGGCGCGAGACGGGCGCGACGACGACTTCGGCGGGATTGAACGGCTTGACCACGTGGTCGCCGGCGCCGATGCGCAGCCCGGTGAGCACTGCCGGGTTTGCCGTTCATCGCTTGCTTTTGTAAAGAAGCCACGACGACGAAAAAGGAAGGCGCGACCGTTCGACGGCACGCGCCCTCCTGCCTAGATGTGCCCCAGCAACACCAGTATCACGACGATGATGACGATGAGCCCGACGCTACCCGATGGCCAGTAACCCCAGCTTCTGCTGTGCGGCCATGAAGGAAATGCTCCGATAAGCATCAGAATCAGGATGATGATAAGGATCGTACCGAGCATCGCACCCCCCCTGGACGTGTTCGACATGACGGTGGCGGCTGTCGCAATTCGCGTGCCTCGACGCGGGGTGCGGTCGAAGGCCGGCGCAAGCGCACTGTCTGTCCGGATGGAATTCATGCGATGAATACTGAATGATTCAGAAAATAAATTTCAAAAATGTAGATCCGGTCGCTATGCTGGGCCTTCGGTTTCCCTCAGGCGGGCAGGGCAGGCAATGGCTGAACTCTTTCTGGTACGGCATGGGCAGGCGTCGTTCGGCACGGACGACTACGACCGGCTGTCTGCCGCGGGCGAGCGGCAAGGCGTCTGGCTCGGTGAATACTTCGCGCGGCAGGGCCTCGCATTCGACCGCGTGATCTGCGGCACGATGAACCGGCACGCGCAGACGGTCGATGCGATCCTGCGCGGGATGGGCCATGAAGGCGCGCCGGTCGACCGCCATCCCGGCCTGAACGAATACGACTTCCACGGGCTGTTCGCGGCAGCCGAGCGCGACTATCCGGAGATCGCGCGGCTCGCGGCCGGCTCGATGAAGGAGCATTTTCGCGCGCTCCGTCAGGTGCTGTACCTGTGGGCCGACGACAAGCTCGGCGACTCGGCCCCCGAAACCTGGGCGCATTTCCGGCAGCGCGTTGCCGACGCGCGCGCCGCGATCCGCCACGGCGGCGGCCAGCGCGTGCTCGCGGTGAGTTCCGGCGGCCCGATCGCGGTGACCGTGCAGCAGGTGCTCGACGCACCGCCGTCGAGCGCGATCGCGCTGAACCTGCAGATCCGCAACAGCAGTCTTTCGCAGTTTTTCTTCAACGCCGATGCGTTCCACCTCGCGTCGTTCAATGGCATCCCGCATCTGGAGGATCCCGAACGACATGCGCTGCGAACCTACGGCTGACCCACGAACGATCGCGACGATGACGACCCTTTCCCAGCCCCTCGACGTAGCCCGCCTCACGCGCTATCTGGAAGCGCACGTAGCGGGTTTCGAAGGCCCGCTCGACATGGAGAAGTTTGCCGGCGGCCAGTCGAACCCGACCTTCCTGCTGCGCGCGAAGAGCGGCCGCTACGTGCTGCGCCGCCAGCCGCCCGGCGAGCTGCTGAAATCCGCGCATGCGGTCGATCGCGAATTCCGCGTGCTGAGCGCGCTGTCGGGCACCGCGGTGCCGGTCGCGCATCCGTATCACCTCTGCGAAGACCGCGACGTGATCGGCAGCCTGTTTTACGTGATGAGCTTCGAGGACGGCCGGATCTTCTGGGATCCGGCGTTGCCGGAACTGCCGAAGGACGAGCGCGCGACCTGCTACGACGCGCTGCTGCGCACGATGGCCGCGCTGCACGACGTGGACGTCGACGCGGTGGGCCTGGCCGACTACGGCCGCCCCGGCAACTACTTCGAGCGTCAGATCGGCGTGTGGACGAAGCAGTATCGCGCGGCGGAAACGGAGCGCCTCGACGCCATGGAGACGCTGATCGACTGGCTGCCGAAAGCGTGCCCCGAGGACACGGGCCGGCCCGCGCTGGTGCACGGCGATTTCCGGATCGACAACCTGATGTTCGCGCGCGAAGGCTATCGCGTGCAGGCCGTGCTCGACTGGGAACTGTCGACGCTCGGCAATCCACTCGCCGATCTCGCGTATTTCTGCATGTGCCTGCGGCTGCCGTCGGGCGGCCAGGTGCGCGGGCTCGCGGGCCAGGATCGCGCGGCACTCGGGATTCCCGACGAAGCGGCGATCGTCGCGCGCTATTGCGAACTGCGCGGGATCGAGCCGATCCGCGACTGGCATTTCTATCTGGCCTTCAGCTTCTTCCGGCTCGCGGCGATCGCGCAGGGCGTGAAGGCACGCGCGCTAAAGGGCAATGCGTCGAGCGAGCAGGCGTTGCGCGTCGGCGCGATGGCCGGCCGGCTGGCCGAAATGGCCGTCGGCGTGATCGGCGCGCAGCGCTGAACACCGGAATCGCCGCAGCCGCCGCGCGGCGGCACGGCCAAACACATCAATGGAGGAGCACGACGACATGGCAACGAACCTGTTCGACCTGACGGGAAAGATCGCATTGGTGACGGGCGCAAGCCGCGGCATCGGCGAGGAAATCGCGAAGCTGCTGGCGCAGCAGGGCGCGCACGTGATCGTATCGAGCCGCAAGCTCGACGATTGCCAGGCAGTTGCGGACGCAATCGTCGCGGCGGGCGGCCGTGCCGAAGCGCTGGCTTGCCACGTCGGGCGGATGGAGGATATCGCGGCGGCGTTCGAGACGATTCGCGGCAAGCACGGCCGGCTCGACATCCTCGTGAACAACGCTGCGGCGAACCCGTATTTCGGGCACATCCTCGATACCGATCTCGCCGCATACGAGAAGACGGTCGACGTGAACATCCGCGGCTACTTCTTCATGTCGGTCGAGGCCGGCAAGCTGATGAAGGCGAACGGCGGCGGTGCGATCGTCAACACCGCGTCGGTGAATGCGCTGCAGCCGGGCGACCGGCAAGGCATCTATTCGATCACGAAGGCCGCGGTGGTCAACATGACGAAGGCGTTCGCGAAGGAGTGCGGGCCGTTCGGCATTCGCGTGAACGCGCTGCTGCCGGGCCTCACGAAGACGAAGTTCGCGGGCGCGCTGTTCGCGGACAAGGAGATCTACGAGACCTGGACCGCGAAGATCCCGCTGCGCCGCCATGCGGAGCCGAACGAGATGGCCGGCACGGTGCTGTATCTCGTGTCGGACGCGTCGAGCTACACGAACGGCGAATGCATCGTCGTCGACGGCGGCCTGACGATCTGAGCGCGCGATGAAACTCGACAGCTACGCCGGGCAGGCCGTGATGATCACCGGCGCCGCGAGCGGCTTCGGCGCGCTGCTCGCGAGCGAGCTGGCCGCGATGGGCGCGCGGCTCGCGCTCGGCGACCTGAACGATGCGGCGCTCGAACGCGTGGCCGCACCGCTGTGCGCGGCCGGCGCCGACGTGATCGCGCAACGCTGCGACGTGCGGATCGAAGCGGAGGTCGCGGCGCTGGTGCAGGCGGCGGTCGCGCACTTCGGGCGGCTCGACGTCGGCATCAACAACGCGGGCATCGCGCCGCCGCTGAAGGCGCTGATCGATACCGACGAAGCCGATCTCGACCTGAGCTTCGCGGTGAACGCGAAAGGCGTGTTCTTCGGGATGAAGCACCAGATCCGCCAGATGCTCGCGCAGCGCGAAGGCGTGATCCTGAACGTCGCGTCGATGGCGGGGCTTGGCGGCGCGCCGAAGCTGGCCGCCTACGCAGCGTCGAAGCACGCGGTGGTCGGGCTCACGAAGACAGCCGCGCTCGAATACGCGCGCCACGGCATTCGCGTGAACGCGGTGTGCCCGTTCTACAGCACGACGCCGATGGTCACCGACAGCGACATCGGCGAGCGCCAGGACTTCCTCGCGCAGGGCTCGCCGATGAAGCGGCTCGGCCGCCCGGAAGAAATCGTCGCGACGATGCTCACGCTGTGCGCGAAGGAAAACACCTATCTGACCGGGCAGGCCGTCGCCGTCGACGGCGGCGTCTCGGCCTTCTGAACCGAACGAACGGAACACGGAATCTCGAGGAGTCGATCATGGACTTTGGCTACACCCCGAAAGTGGAAGAACTGCGCGAACGCGTGAGCGCGTTCATGGATGCGCACATCGTGCCGCGTATCCGTCAGTGGAACGAGGAAGTGCATGCGGGGCAATACCCCGTGTCGTTCATGGAAGAATTGAAGGAGCGCGCGAAGGCCGAAGGGCTGTGGAACCTGTTCCTGCCGCACCTGAAGGACGACGAGCCGGGCATGGGCCTGACGAACCTCGAATATGCGCCGCTCGCCGAGATCATGGGGCGCGTGGGCTGGGCGTCGGAAGTGTTCAATTGCAATGCGCCGGACACCGGCAACATGGAGCTGCTGCACATGTTCGCGACGCCGGAGCAGCGCGAACAGTGGCTGCTGCCGCTGCTGCGCGGCGAGATCCGCTCGGCGTTCGCGATGACGGAACCCGACGTCGCGTCGTCGGACGCGACCAACATCACGACGCGCATCGAGCGCGACGGCGACGACTACGTGATCAACGGCCGCAAGTGGTTCATCACGAACGCCGCGCATCCGAACTGCAGGATCTTCATCGTGATGGGCAAGACCGACCCCGATGCGGAAACGCACCAGCAGCAGAGCATGATCCTCGTGCCGCGCGATACGCCGGGCCTGACGATCGTGCGCAACATCACGGTGGTCAATCACTACGCGCCGGAAGGGCACTGCGAGATCACGTTCGACAACGTGCGCGTGCCGGCGCGCAACCTGCTCGGCGAGGAAGGCAGCGGCTTCGCGCTCGCGCAGGCGCGTCTCGGCCCGGGCCGCATTCACCACTGCATGCGCTCGATCGGCGCGGCCGAGCTCGCGCTGGAGCTGATGATCGACCGCGCGCAGTCGCGCGAGGCGTTCGGCAAGCCGCTGAACCGGCACGGCACGATCGGCGAATGGATCGCGCGCTCGCGCATCGAGATCGACCAGGCGCGCCTGCTGGTGCTGAAGGCCGCGTGGATGATCGACAAGGTCGGCGCGAAGGCGGCGCGCAAGGAGATCTCGATGATCAAGGCGCTCGTGCCGACCGTCTATACGGACGTGTGCGACCGCGCGATGCAGGTGTTCGGCGCGATGGGCCTGAGCCCCGACACGCCGCTCGCCGATCTGTGGACGTGGGGCCGTGCGCTGCGCTTCGCCGATGGCCCGGACGAGGTGCACCTGCAGGCGATCGCGCGCATGGAGATCAAGGATGCCGTGCGCGGGTCGACCGAGCCGTACCTGACGCGTCCGCCGCGCGGTTGAGCGGCGCGCCGCGGGGAAGGGCGACGTGGGCGAACGGGAGGCGCACGCCGTATTAAGATGCCGGCAAGGAGATCCGGCGATGCGCCTTTCGAAGATTGATCTGAACCTGTTCGTCGTATTCGAGGCGATCTACAACAAGCGCAACCTGACGCGCGCGGCGGAGGTGCTGAACCTCACGCAGCCGGCCGTCAGCAACGCGCTGGCGCGGCTGCGCAAGACGCTGAACGATCCGCTGTTCGTCAGCACGCCGGCCGGGATGATGCCGACGCCCATGGCCGAAAACATCGTCGGCCGCGTGCGCGAGGCGCTGCAGCTGCTCGATTCGAGCGCGCACGAAGGCGACGTGTTCGATCCGGCTTCGTCCGAACGCGTGTTCCGGCTCAGCATGAGCGACCTGACCGAGGCGCTGCTGTTGCCGGCGCTCGGCGAACTCCTGCAGACGCATGCGCCCGGCATGCACGTGCGCAGCTATACGATGGACCGCCGCGAAGTCGCGACCGCGCTTGCCAACGGCTCCGTCGACATCGCGATCGACGCGCCGCTGATCGCCGATCCGCACCTGCACCAGGCGCTGCTCGTGCGCGACCGCTACGCGTGCATGATTCGCGATGAACACCCGTTCAAGGGCGACACGCTGACCATGGACGACTACCTGTCGATGGGGCATATCCACGTGTCGAGCCGCCGCAAGGGCAGCGGGTACGTCGACGCGGAACTGACGCGGCTCGGGCTGCGTCGCAATATCCAGATGCGCGTGCAGCACTACATGGTCGCACCGCTGATCGCGATGCGCGGCGATCTGGCGCTGACGGCGCCGCTGCGGCTGCTGCAGCGCTATCCGGCGCGGATTCTCGAATTGCCGTTCGAGATGCCGGGGCTCGAATACTTCTGCTACTGGCACCGCAGCGCCGATCAGGATCAGGGCAGTCAGTGGCTGCGGGAGCAGTTGATGACGCTGATGGGGGGAATGGGCGAGACGCAGTGACGTGAACGGGAGCGCTCAGTACGAATCGTCGCCGAAGCGCGACGATGCGGGCCGCCGCTTCAGATCCTTCAGCCAGTCCCTGACCTGATCCGGATCCTCGAACTCGCGCAGCGCAACGGTCAGGTCCTGGTTGCTGCGCTGCATGCCGGCAATGTCGCGCGTGAGCATGCGCAGGACGGTATCGGGCGCGATCTTGATCGACGACGCGATGCCGTACGTCCGCCGGAAATCGCGCTCGACGTGCTCGATCTCCTGATCGAGCTCGCGCAGTTGTTCCTCCAGGATGCCGTTGTAACGCGTGAGCCGCGCTTCGCTGAGTCCCTCGATCGCACGGCGGTCGATCTGTTCGATCTCCAGCTGCAGTTCGAGCAGTTGCAGCAGATTGCCCTTCGCATAAGCGTGGTTGACCCGCTGCATCAGCACGGTCTTGCGCTGCTGTTCCTGCGGATCGGTTTCGCGATCGGGATGCAGCGCGCTGGCCAGCTTGCGATAGATCTCGCGGATCGACTTGCTCGACTCGGCCTGCTCGGCTTCGATCCGGGCCTGCGCGGCCGATTGCTTCGGTGCTTTCTTGCGCTTCGCGCGCCGGGCCTCGCGGGCCGCGTGAGCGGCCATGTCGCGCTCGAACTGGGCGTCGAGTTCGGCCTGCATTCGCTCGGCGAGTTCGTCGGGCGACAGCGTGTCGAGATCCTCTGTCGGGGCCGGTTCGGGTTCCGGTTTCATCGGCTCAGGATCGGCCGCTGCGTTGCCGACGTTCGCGAAGGCGCGATGCCGGTCGTAAATGGCCTTCAGCCCGGCGTCGTCGCTGACGTTCAGCAAATCGCCGGCCCTGTTCGCGATCAGGTCGGACAGCGTGCGCTGCTCGGCCTTGCTCAAGCCCTTGCGCAGGAACGCGTCGTCGAGCAGATGGATCAGCCGGATCCGCAGCGCAGTCGATTGCTGTTCGAGCGGCAACAGAGCGTCGACGAATTTCTTCTGGAACGCCGGCATGACGGCTTCCCATGCGCCGAGCCGCTCGCGTCGCTTTTCGATCTGCTTGACGAGCGTATTGAACGTTTTCTGGGCTTTCGACAGGCTGGCTGTCTCGTGACCGGGCGCAATGGCGACCTCGGCACCGCGGCGTGCGGTCATGATGAATATCCTCCGGCCGCGGCGGATGGCGCGGCAGGCCGGTATTCTAGCCGGACGGGCGCGTGCGTTCCGGCCCGCGATGCACCGATGCCGCTGCGTTACAGCACCGCCATCGATTCCGGCTTCAACGACCTCTTTGCTCATTTCGGGCCAAGCGGTGTGACTTATCGCCGGGCGCAAGAGCTGGCATGAATGCCGATCAGTGCGGGTGCGCCGCCATGAAGGGCAGGAAGGGCGCGAGGCGGTTGCGAGCGCAACCGTGCGGCGCGATGGGGGCGTCGCGTTGCGATCGCGTCAGTCGCCGAACAACCGCCCCTGCCCCGAAATCACGCGTTCGAAGTCGTCCCGCAGGAACGGCAGGATCGCATCGGCGACCGGCTGCAGCTGGCGGCTCACGTAGAACGCATAGTCGATCGGCGAGCGCATCGTTTCGAGCGGTTCGGGGCCGGCCGTCGTCATCACGTAGCTGATCCAGCCGCCGCGTTGATACTGGAGCGGCCGGCCGCGCGCCTGGTTGAATTCGTCGGCGATCCGCGCGGCGCGCACGTGCGGCGGCACGTTGCGTTGATATTCGCTCAACGGCCGGCGCACGCGCTTGCGATAGATCAGTTGCGCGTCGAATTCCCCGGCGAGCGTGCGGCGCACGTAGTCGCGCACGAAGTCCTGGTAAGGCTCGCGCTTGAACACGCGCCGGTAGAGCTCGCGCTGGAATGCTTGCGCGAGCGGCGTCCAGTCGGTGCGCACCGTCTCGAGCCCCTTGAACACGAGGTCTTCGCCGCCGTTCGCCGCGAGCGCGAGGCCCGCGTAGCGCTTCTTGCTGCCTTCCTCCGCGCCGCGCACGGTCGGCATCAGGAAGCGGCGGTAATGCCGCTCGTACTGCAGTTCGAGCGCGCTCTCCAGCCCGAAGCGATCGTGCAGGTGCGCGCGCCACCAGCGGTTCACGTGCTCGACCAGCGCGCGGCCCTTGCCGGCGGCTTCGTCGTCGTCGTGCGCGCGCCCGAGCCACACGAATGTCGAATCTGTGTCGCCGTAGATCACTTCGTATCCCTGATCTTCGATCAGCTCGCGCGTGCGATGCATGATCTCGTGGCCGCGCATCGTGATCGACGACGCGAGGCGCGGATCGAAGAACCGGCACCCCGTCGAGCCGAGCACGCCGTAGAACGAGTTCATGATGATCTTCAGCGCCTGCGACAGCGGTGCGTTGCGCTGCCGCTTCGCTTCGTCGCGGCCTTCCGACACGCGCCGCACGATGTCGGGAAGGCAATGCGCGGTGCGCGAAAAGCGCGCGCCGAGAAAGCCGGGCACGGAGGTATCGTCGCCCGGATGGGCGAGCCCTTCGATCAGCCCGGCCGGGTCGATCAGGAACGTGCGGATGATCGACGGATAGAGGCTCTTGTAGTCGAACACGAGCACCGAGTCGTACAGGCCGGGCCGCGAATCCATCACGAAGCCGCCGGGACTGTTCTGCCCCGTCACGTCGCCGAGGTTCGGCGCGACGTAGCCGAGCCGGTGCATGCGCGGCAGGTACAGATGCGTGAACGCCGCGACCGAGCCGCCGGTACGATCGGCCGCGAGGCCCGTGACGGTCGCGCGTTCGAGCGCGAAGGACAGCAGGTCGGCCTTGTCGAAAATGCGCGTGACGAGCTCGCAGTCCTTCAGGTTGTAGCGCGCGAGCGCGGGCTTGTCGTGATCGAAGCGGCGCTGGATCTCGTCCATCCGCTGGTACGGATTGTCGATCGACTTGCCTTCGCCGAGCAGCGACTGCGACACGTATTCGAGGCTGAACGACGGGAACGTCCACGTCGCCGATTTCAGCATGTCGATGCCGTCGAGGATCAGCCGGCCGGCTGCGCCCGCGAAGAAGTGGTCGGGCTGCTGGCCGTGCGCGCGCCAGTCGAGCGCGCTGCCGTCGCGCCCGAGCTTCAGCGGCACGCCGTACTGCTCCGCATGAGCGTGCAGGATGCGCAGGTCGAACTGCACGAGATTCCAGCCGATCACGGCGTCGGGATCGTGCTCGTCGAACCACGCATTGAGCCGCGCGAGCATCTCGGGCCGGCTGTCGCAGTAATCGAGCCGGAAGTCGAGCGCGGGCGCGTCGCCGTTCGGCGGGCCGAGCATGTAGACCTGTCGCTGCCCGCAGCCTTCGAGCGCGATCGAATACAGCTCGCCGTGGACGCTCGTCTCGATGTCGAGCGACACGCAGCGCAGCGCCGGGCGATAGCCGGTCGCGCTTTTCAGTTCGCCGTCGGCCAGCGTGCCGTCGCGGCCGGGCACGCCGCGAAACCGCACGGGCGCCGTGATGAAGCGCTCCATCGTGTAGCGGTCGGGCGGCTGCACGTCGGCTTCGTAGACGTCGACGCCGGCCGCGGCGAGGCGCTTCTGGAGTCCGGACAGGTGGCGATAGCGCCGGCAGTAGAGGCCGACGACCGGGCGCTGGCGGAAATCGCGCAGCGCAAGGGGGCGCAGTTCGGCATCGCGTTCGCCGGCCAGTGCACGTTCGGCGAGCGCCTGCTGCTCGGCCGGCACGAACGCGACGGCTTCCTGCGGGCGCAGCCGCACGCGGCGCGGGCCGTGTTCGGTTGCCAGCCAGAACTCGATCTCGATGCCGGATGCGGTGTCCCGCCAGTGGCGGGTGAGGATGAAACCCTGCTCGAACTCCGTCAAAACGCTTGCTCGTCGTGGATGCCCAGGCGGCGGATTTTAGCGCTGTCGCGCGGTTCCCGCCCATGTCCATGCCGATGGCATCAGGTGGCAGGAAGCCGTCGCGCGACGACCGTATGGCGCTTGCTCCTCATGTATTCGTCCACGTCGAGTTCGGGCGCGTCGTGTTCCCGCTGCGATAGCGTTGCCGTCGCACCCGGGCCATCCGCGAATTCGATCACCGCGGGATGCGGTGTCGCGAGGTGCGCAGGCATGTCTGCCGCCGCGACGATGCAGCCGGGGATACAGGTGCGAATGCCCGGCGCGCAACAGGATCGCCCCTGGCGCGCGCATCGTCACGGCCGTCCGCGGCGCCGGCCGCCGCTCAGGCCGTCATCGCCGTGAAATCGCGCTTCAGGTTTTCCGGCCGCTGCGGGCGCTGATACAGATAGCCCTGCGCATACTGGATCCCGACCGCGTGCAGCGCCCGATGTTGTTCTTCTGTTTCCACGCCCTCGGCAATGATCTTCAGGTCGTAGTGGTGCGCGAGCGCCGCGATCCCTTCGATCAGCCTTGCGTTGCCGGTCTTCAACTGCGAGATGAACTGGCGGTCGATTTTCACGTAGTCGAACGGAAAGCGGGACAGCATGTCGAGATTGCTGTGATGCGTGCCGAAGTCGTCGATGGCGAACTTCGCGCCTTTCGCGCGCAGCGCAAGAAACATCGCGGTGGTGCGCGCGTTCTTCTCGAGCAGGATGCGCTCCGTCACTTCCAGCACCAGCGTGAAGCCCGGCGGCAACTGGCGGATCGTCTCTTCGACGATGGACACGAAGCGCGGGCGCTCAAGATCCTTCGGCGCGATGTTGACCGCGATGCGCAGCGGCATCGACGGCGTCAGGCCGGTCAGTTCCGATGCTGCCGTCCGCACCACGAATTCGGTCACCTTCGGCAGGATCGAGCTCGACTCGACCTGCGGGATGAACACGGCCGGGCCGATCGTCCCCCATTTCGGGTGCTGCCAGCGCAGCAGCGCCTCGACGCCTACGGTCCTGCGCGTCTGGACGTCGACGATCGGCTGGTACACCACATGGAATTCGTTGCGCTTGAGCGCGTTGCGCACCGCCTTCAGCAACAGCCGCCGCGGCGCCATCGCGAGCAGGTATGCCGCTGCGACCAGGCCGTCGATCAGCAGCGCGATCGTCACGAAGATCAGCCGGTAGTTCCGCTGCACCTGCGATACGTATTGTTCCGACGAGGTGACCCGGACCGTGAACGGCCAGCGGCTCGATGCGATCACGCTGCCGTTCGGCGGCGTGACGGCGGATTGCGGCACGAACGCGCCCTGCTGATCGAGGCCGCCCGCGCCATTGACCGACAGCGTGGCCGTTTCCGCGCCGAAGCGGGTGCCGTGCGCCAGCATGTCGGACAGATAGTCGCCTTCGACCAGATACAGCACGCCCGATCCCGGCCCGGTCGAGCGCAGCGCCGCGAGTACGGGAACGCCATGCTGAAACGGCGTCTGCGGCAGCAGCGTGACGACCGTGGTGTCCGGCTTCGGCGCGGGCAGGTACGCGTCGAGCGGCAGGTCGATCGCACCCAGTGCGGACGAGCACGACACGCGACCGTCGTTGACCAGTGCGACCGCGCGAAGGTAGCGCAGGCGGGTGCTCACTTCGGCCAGCGTTCTGAAAACCGCCGCGCATGGCTGCCCGACGAGCGCCAGCAGTTCGTCCGGGTTGCGCGTGCGGATCCCGTCCAGGATACGGTCGACCGAGAACACGATGTCGTTCGCGACGACGCGCTCGTGTCGGGCAATCGCTTCGCGCGCGAGCCGATCGGCCACGATGACGCTTGCAGCGAGCACGACCACGCAGACGATCAGGACAATGGAAAAGAGAATGTGGGGCCATGCGCCGCTGCGCTGGAACGCGGGCTTCGGGCTCGGTGTTGACGTTCCTCGGGGCGCGTTTGTTGTTGCATGCATGGGGATGCCTGTCGAACCGGTCGATGAACTGGCGCGGAGCATTCGTCGTGCCTGGCCGGGCCACGGCGGCACGCGTCGATATCGGGACGCAAATCGATTCTATGCGGGTGACGCGCGTGCCGTGGCATCGCGGCGTTTCTCCAGAACATACATTGATTCCGCATGCATATTGAAGTCGCGCATCGAAAAAAACCCGGCCGTATCGTGGTACGGCCGGGACAGAAGACACCTTCTCTTGGCACGAGGATGGTGCGCGGCAAGTATAAGACGCGACGCGCAATTACGAAATGCTGTTACTCAACAAACGGTGTAATTTTGCGATTGACTCTCAACAGGAGATATTCGCGTAGCGCGGCGGCATCGGGATTTGCCGTCAATCTGCAGCGAACGTCGTCCAACCTGCGTTGTGCTGGTTTCTTTTTTTCAGGGTCAGGAGATACCCGAGGGCGGCGGACGTGTCGATTCGCCCGCCGGGCCGCCCGCGCGTCAGAAATCGTCGCGCATCTTGTGGAGCAGGTCGCGCGGCGACTGGCGCGTGTTCACTGCGGTAAGGACGTCGGTCAGAAACCAGGGCAGGTTCAGTTGCGTATCGGAATCGCTGACGCACACGCGAATCGGCGGGGTTTTCGACGTCGGGCTGGCGCTCGAGGACGGCACGCAATTCCGCGCTTCCCGGGCAACCGGTGCGGCGGCATTGCCCGCGCCGGTATCGGCGGCGGCCGGCAAGCTGGCCGCGGCGAGCAGGATCAGGGCGATGAGCGGGGCGGTGCGTTTCATTTGAATCTCCGGCGATGTTCGTTCGACATCGCCGGGCAGGCCGAGTTCGGGGATCGCCGCGCCATTCGTCCCTGTCTTCCGCGTCGTCATCGACGCGGCTTCATCCACGCGCGACGTTCGTGGCGCGTGCCGGTTGGCGGCTGCGCCACTGTTGCGGCGATTCGCCCGTCCAGCGACGAAACGCGCGTGTCAACGCGCTGTGTTCCGAATAGCCGAGCAACCACGCGACTTCCGCGAGCGTCAGGCGCGGATCGTTCAGGTAATCGATCGCGAGCCGCCGCCGCGTGTCTTCGCGCAGCGTCCGGAAATTGAGCCCGAGTTCGGCGAGCCGCCGATGCAGCGTGCGCGACGACACGTGCATGTCGGATGCGACCTGTTCGATGCTTATTTCGCCGCGCGTGAGCAGCCGTGCGACGGCCTCGCGCACCGACTGTTCGAGATCGTCGGTCTGCCGCAACTCGGCGAGCAGCGCGCTCGCCTGCCGTTCCATCATCTGCAGCAGTGCATCGTCGGGCTGGCGTAGCGGTTGCGCAAGCAGGTGCAACGGAAACGCAAGCCGGTTGACCGGCTGCCCGAACCGCACCGGGCAGCCGAAGTAGTCGGCGTAAGGCTGCGTGTCGACGGGCGGCGGATGCACGAAGCACACTTCGGCCGGGCCGTCGTGCGTGCCGGTGATGTTCCGCGCGAACTGGACGATCGCGGTGAGCGCCACTTCGTCGACGAGCGCGCCGAGCGGTTCGGGCGCATCGTGCCATTCGATCGCGACCGATGCCGCTTCGACACGCACTTCCATGCGCGCGACGTTCGCGATCAGATGTTCGTATTGCTGCCAGCGCGCGAGCGCCGCGCCGGCGTCGCGGCACGCATGCAGCGCATAGCCGAGCGCGCCCAGATGCGCGGGCGAGATCCGCTGGCCGACGTGCAGCCCGAGCAACGGATCGCCGAGCGCATCGGCGGCGTGTTCGAGCAGGCGCCGCCAGTGCGCGCTCGCGTACAGCGTGAGGCCGCGATCGTCCTCCGGCGGCCGCGCTTCGCCGAGCACGCGCGCTGCGTCGCGCCCTTGCCCGGACAGATAGTCGAACAGCAGCCGGACGTAGGTGCTCGAGTAGTAGACGCGCTGCGTCGGTAGCGGGGAGGCGGCGGGCATGGCGGAAAGTGTCAAAGAATCGTCCTCAAGTGTCAACGCGGGCCGACCCGTGCAAGACCATACTGCCGGTCAATTCCCGACAGAGGCGATCGATATGCCGGCAGAGTGGATGACGTGGCTGCATGCGTTCATGGGCCACGACGTGGATTGGAAACAGGTGCTGCTGATCGGCATGACGCCGGTGTTCCTGGTCGCGTTCACGATCGAGTTCGCGATTGCGACGCGGCGCGGCCGGCGCGAGCAGTTTCGCTGGAAGGAGATCGTCGCGAACCTGTCGCTCGGCGCCGGCTATCAGGTCGCGGAGACCGTCATGGGGATCCTGTTCACCGGCGCGATCTTCGCATGGGTGTATCGGCATCGCCTGTTCGACGTGCCGGTGAACGGCTTCACGATCGTGCCGATCTTCGTCGTCGTCGAGTTCTGCTACTACTGGTTCCACCGCACGTCGCATCGCGTGCGCTGGTTCTGGGCCGCGCACGTGCCGCATCACAGCGGCGAAGTGATGAACTTCACGACCGCGATGCGGCAGTCGCTGCTGAACGCGTTCGTCGGTGTGTTCGTGTTCTATCTGCCGCCGGTGTGGCTCGGCATTCCGCCCGCGGTCGTGCTGTTCCTGCTTGCCGTCGATCTCGCGTACCAGTACTTCGTGCATACCGAAGCGATCGGTCGGCTGCCGCGCTGGTTCGAATACGTGTTCGACACGCCGTCGAATCATCGCGCGCACCACGGTCGCAATCCGCGCTACATCGACAGGAACTACGGCGGCGTGCTGATCATCTTCGACCGGATGTTCGGCACGTATGTCGAGGAAACGGAGCCGGTCGACTACGGCATCACGCAGCAGATCCGTTCGTACAACTTCCTCGTGCTGAACCTTCACGAGTTCGTCGACATGTGGCGCGACGTGTTCGCGCCGGGGCCGCTTGCGCAACGGATCCGCCATTTGTGGATGCCGCCCGAGTGGGAGCGTCCCGGACATCGGCCGATTCATACATGGAGCGTCGAGCGACGGGGCGGCGGGGAAGAAGATGCGGCCGATGTGGCCGACGTCGCCGAACACCGCGCATGACCGCGATGCGCGGCGGATCGCGCGAAACGTTAAGAATCGTTTGAGTCGCCGGTCCGATGCTTGCGATGCGCAATGCGCTCCTTTACTGTGCCGCCACGACGACGCCGACACCGGGCGTCAAGCCAGATCGCAAGGAGCATTCGTCATTACCGCATCGAATCGTCGCACGCATGTCCGTGCATTTCTCGTGGCGTCGGTCGCCTATCTCAACCTCTCGCACCCTGCGTCGGCGGCCTATACGGAGTCGTGGATGAGCGACCAGGACGTGAAGGCGTACTCGCGGCAGGTCAAGCAGGCGCCCGTTGCGACGCGCCGCTCGGCCGCGGCGAAGCCGGCGCAGCGGCCTGTTGGTTCGCAATCGATCGTGCCGGCTGCCGCGCATGCCGACGCGAAGCCTGCGTCAAAGGCGCCGGCGGCTGCCGCGAAGGCCCGAAAGGTTCCGCATGCGGGCAAGGCCGATCCGAAACAGCAAGTCGCCGTGAAGCCGAAGGGTGCGCGGGCGGCACGCAAGGGCGCAGCCGTCGCGCATTGATGCACACGCGCGGCGCAGCATTGAACGGATGAGGAGCACATCATGTCGCTGATGGATCGCCTGTTGTCACGCGGTGTGCAGAGTGCGTCGTCGCGACGGCGCGTGATCGTGCGTGTCTGGCTCGACGAGCACGGGCGTGTCCGCGATCTCAAGGTCAGGCACAGTTGCGGCGACGCGGCGCTCGACGAGAAGGCGCTCCATGCGATCGCCGTGATGCGCTTCCCCGCCGGTCATCTCGGCTCCGGCGGGAAATCCGCGAAGCGCTGGCACGATCTCGATTACGCGGTTGACTGACGACGCACTGCTGCGCGTCACTGATATCCGTAACAGCGCTTCAGCCCCGCGTAGTCGTAGAAGTGACTCGCCGGCGCGATCTTCGCGCCGTCGCACGCCGCCTGGAAATCCGTCTCGCGCTCGTTGTACAGCATCTTCACGATGAGCCGCGAGCCGTTGCGATACACGTCCCACTGCATGTTCGCAGCCATCGGCGACACCTGGTCGCCGCGCCACGGATTGTTCGCATACGTGTAGGTCTGCGCCTGCGGCGTCGGCACGAACACGTTCTTCAGGTTCATGATCGATGCGAACGGAATCACGATCTCCGCATGCGTGAAGCGCAGCTTCGCGGCATGCGTCAGGTCGCCGCGCGCGATCGCGTCGACTTCGCTGAAGAAGTCGTCCTGCAGCACCTTCGCCATCCGGTACGTGACTGGGTTCGCTTCCTGGATGCCGGGCCCCTTCTGGTAATAGTCCTCGGCATCCTGCAGGTATGCGAGCGTCTGCGCCTGCTCCGCGCCGATATATTTCTCCATCGTGATGCCGCCCGTTTCGGCCGTCATCGCCGGTGCGACCTGCAGCAGGTTGTACAGCACGTTCACGGCGTCGACGGCCGACGCGATCTTCGTCTTGCCGTCGCCCTTCAGCGTATTGGTGAACTTGCCGTCCGACGACGTGAACGCGTAGGTGCCCGTGTTCGCGAACGTGTAGCCGTCCGTGCCGAGCTTCGCGACGAACGCCTGCGACACGAGCGCGGACAACACCGTCTGCGCGACTTGCGCGACCAGCGGATCCGCCTTGATCGTCTTGAGCTTGTCGGCCACCGTCGCATCGCTCGAATAGGCCTGGTACGCCTGGCTTGCCTGATAGGTCGCGTAGTACGGATCGGACGTATCGGTCACGAGATCGGTGGCCGGCTTCAGCGCGTGGAAATACAGCAGGAAGCGGTTGGTGCCTGCGGCCTGCGCGACCGGCGCGCTCGCGGGATAGCCGGCGGGTGCGGCCGGCAGCGTGATCGCGGCGGCCAGTGCCGGTTGCGCGGCGACGAGCGCGGACGAGAAGTAGGTCGAGCTGTCGACCGCGCGGTCCTGCCCCGAGTTGACGACGACGATCTGCCGGCCGCCCGACGAGAACAGCGCCGGCAGCCGCTGCGCGAGACGCGCGGCGAGTTGCTGGTGCTCGCGGATGCCGGTTTGCGTGAGATTGCCGTAGCCGGGCGTCGAGATTCCCTGTACGCCATAGCCGAGCAGCGCGTTGGCCTTCATCATCGCGTACGTGTCGGCTTTCAGTTGCGCGCCGAGCGCGGTCAGCGCGCCGTCGGCCTCGGCCTTGACCAGCATCGAATAGATCGCGCCGTCGTACTTGAAGCCCGACAGCCCGCGCGAGCCGTGTCGCGCGACGAGCTCCGCATAGACCGGCGTGTAGCCGGCCGGCGGCGCTTCGTAGGTGGCCGCGTCCTGCTGCGGACGATACGGCGTCTTCGTCTGGTAGTAGGTCGCGGGTGTCGGTGCGGGCTCCGGCGTGGGCGTCGGCTGCGGTTCGGTCGGCGTGCCGCTGTTGTCGGTCGACGTGGCGGGCGGATTCGACGTCTCGCCGCCGCACGCGGCAAGCAGCAGGCAGGCAAGGGCGACGGCGGAGGCGGTGCAGGAAGGGTGTGTCATCGTGGCTTGAAACGGGCGGGACGGCGCGGATTCGCGTCGTCCCGGTTCCGGGTGGAGTCGGTCGAGCCCGGAAGTGTCGCAAGCGACTTTGACAGCAAAATGTCAGAATTCGTTAAGGCAATCGTCGGCAGGCCGACGGGTGCGACCGGCCGGCGGTCGCCGGCCCGTGTGCAGGTGCTCAGGTCAGTGCATGCCTGCCGACGCGATCGACCGCACCGTGTCGGTGATGCGCACGCAGCGCGACAGGCCGAAGACTTCTGCTTCGCGGCGTTCCGGTTCGCTGCTCGCGACGGCGACTGCACGTTCGGGCGGCACGCCGAGCGCCTGCAGCGCGACGTCGAATGGATGTTGATTTGATATGGAATCCTGCTGGTTTGCATCGCTCACGACGACCGAGAAGCGGTCGAGATTCGCGCGGCCGAACTGGCCTTCGAACATGTCGCTGAGCCGGTCGGCCGGCAGCGTCGTGACGAGACCGAGTCGATAGCCTTGCTCCGATGCGCTGTCGAGCCACTGGATGATCGCATCGCGCTGGTTGCGCGATTCGCGCGAATCCGGGGTCGCTTCGATCTGTGCGAATGCGGCGTCGAGACGGGTGACGATAGCTTCGATGACCACGGTGATTCTTCTCCTGAGACGTGAAGATCCGTTCGCGGACGGGAATGCCACACACCTTAGCGTCCACCCGGAATATGCGACCAATTAATATTTATATGCAACTCATACGATTTGACTAATGAATCGGGCGGCGGGCCAGCGCCGGCGCGGGATGCACGCGATGCGGGCCGTGCGCGTGAATTGCATCGTATCGACCGGCTTCGATGTGATGCACCAAATGCGTGCCCGATTCGAATGCACCGGTTGTGGGCATGTGAAAAAACGGCGTACCGGGCGATGAGCCCGATACGCCGTCGTGCGGCGTGCGCGTGCGCGCGAGCGATCAGTGCAGCTTGATCGACGGCTGGTTGCGGCTTTGCAGCCAGTGGCTCAGCGACTGGAACAGCGCGCGCTTCAACCCGTACACGCTGAACAGATGCTTGCGATACAGGAACTTGTACAGACCGATCGCAGCGAGCCCGTCGACGATCAGCGAGCGCGAGCGCACGCCGAGGTCGCCCTGGTACACCGCGCCCGCCTGCCCGAGCGACACGACCGTGCCCGCATCGCGGAACGTGAAGCCCGTCACCGGCTTGCCGGCATGGCGCCGCACGAGCGCTTCGCCGAGATACACGGCCTGCTGGTGCGCGACCTGCGCGCGCGGCGGCAGGAACCCTCCCGCATCAGCCGACGGACACGCGGCGCAGTCGCCGAACGCATACACGTGCGGATCGCCGGGAGTCTGCAACGTGTCGGTCACGATCACCTGGTTCGACCGGTTGAGCGCGATGTCGCCGAGTTCACGCAGGATCGCGGGGCCCGCGACGCCAGCCGCCCAGATCGTGATGTCGCTCGCGAGGCGCTCGCCGGTCGCGGTCGTGACCGCGTCCGCGCCGACTTCCGCGACGCGCGTATCAGTCAGCACGTCGACGTTCAGCGTGCGCAACTGCGCGTGCATCTTGCGGGACAACCGTGCGTCGAGCGCGGGCAGGATGCGCGGGCCGCCTTCGATCAGCCGGATGTGCACGTCGCGGGCGGACACCAGCGCCTTGAAGCGATACGTCGTCAGCTGCTGGATCGCGTGCCGCAGCGCCGCGGCCAGCTCGACGCCGGTTGCGCCCGCGCCGATCACGTTGATGCAGATCGGCGCCGCGCGCCGCGCGGGCTGCTGCTCGGCCAGGTGATTCGCCTTCGTGCAAGCGGCGAGGAACTTGCGGCGGAAATCCTCGGCCTGGTCGAGGTTTTCGAGCGGCAACGCGTGGCGCGCGGCGCCCGGCACGTTGAAGAAGTTCGTCACGCTGCCGACGGCCAGCACGAGATCGTCGTAGCCGAGTTCGCGCTGCGGCAGGATTTCCGTGCCGTCCGCATCGTGCACGGCGGCGATCGTCGCCGTGCGGGCCGCGCGGTCGACCCGCTGCAGCGCACCCTGCACGAAGCGGAAGCCGTGGCGCTTTGCCTGTGCCGCGTATTCGATCGTGTGCGATGCCGGATCGCGATGGCCCGACGCGGCTTCGTGCAGCAGCGGCTTCCAGAAGTGCGTCGGGTAGCGGTCGACGAGCACGACGTCGGCTTGCCCGCGGCGCCCGATCGTGTCGCCGAGGCGCGTGGCGAGGTGCAGCCCGCCGGCGCCGCCGCCGACGATCACGATGCGCGGCACGCGCGGTGCGCGATCCGTTGCAAGGGTAGGCGTGATGTTGTCCATGTTGTGGCTCCCGCTGATGACGATTCGGATGACATTGCTCAAGAACCGACGATATAGTTTCGCACCCACTCGAACAATTTAATGTTTATAAGCGACTCATATGTATTCACTTATAGGAAAAACCGCGACGTTCCGGCAGCTGAAGGCGCTGGACATGATTGCGCGGCTCGGCAGCGTGTCGCGCGCGGCCGAGGAGCTGAACCTCACGCAGCCGGCGGTATCGCTGCAGGTTCGTCTGCTCGAGGAGGCCGTGGGCGCCGCGTTGCTGCAGCGGGTGGGGCGCGGCGTGCAGCTGACCGCGGCCGGCGAGATCGTGTCGCGCTATGCGCGCGAGATCCTGCATCTGTGGAGCGAGGCCGGTGACGAAGTGGCCGCGCTGACGGGCGATCTCGGCGGCACGCTGCGCATCGGCGCGATCACGACGGCCGAGTATCTGATCCCGCCGCTGCTGGTGAAATTCACCGCCACGCGGCCGCACGTGAAGACCTATTTCAAGGTTGGCAATCGCGACGACATCATCCGGATGCTCGCGACGCATGAAATCGATCTCGCGGTGATGGGTAGCGCGCCGAAGGAGTTGCGCACGCACGCGGTCGAATTCGCGAAGCATCCGATGGTGTTCGTCGCGGCGCCGGGGCATCCGCTGATGCAGCGCAAGCGCGTCGCGCTGAAGGATCTCGAATCCGCGCACCTGCTCGTGCGCGAGCGCGGCGCGGGCACGCGCTCCACCGTCGAGAGCCTGTTCAAGACGGCCGGCTACCGCTTCCATGTGGGCTCCGAACTGTCGAGCAACGAGGCGATCAAGCAGATGGCGGAGGCCGGGCTCGGCATCGCCTTCCTGTCGTTGCACGCGTGTGCACTCGAGTTGCGCACGGGGCTGCTCGGGCAATTGCCGTTTCCCGGCAACCCGATCGTGCGCGAGTGGTACGTGATCACGCTCGCCGACCGGCGGATCTCGCAGGTGACAGGGCTGTTCCGCGACTTCCTGATCAAGCAGGGCGCACCGGTGATCGACGGCGCGACGGTGGCGCCGCAGGAGCGGCGGCGCAAGTAGGCGAACGGTGCGTGAGTGCCGGTCGTGTCGCGTCAGCCGATCCCGAAGTCGTCGTTGCTGTCGGGAATCGATGCGAGCAGCCGTTCGAGCCGGTACCAGCCGAGCAGACGCAGGCATCGGATGGCAATCGCGGCGCGGATGCTGCCGAAACGGGATCGGGAAAGGGGGCGTGACGCGACGCGGGCGGTGCCGGACGACGACGGCGCGGCGAACGCCGCGCGGGGCGGGCAGCAATCGGGCATGACGGGCTCCGTAGGTGTCGGATGAGGCGATCGTAGGCGTCGCCGCGCCCGCTGGCGCGCATGCAAGGATGGGCCGGAGCAGAAACGGATGATCTTTTGCTGCAATGCGCGGGAATGGCTGGCCAGGTCCGGCAAGCGCCCCGAAAAAGCGTCACAATGCGCGATCGACACCGATCGGGTGGAGGGAAACCATGAGCGATCCGATTCTTGCCGCGCCAACGGACAACGGCGTGCCGGTCAGCCTGCGCTCCAGCCGCGGCTTGGGCTGGCGCGGCTTCGGCGCGGCATTGCTGGAGATCCGCGCGGGCACGTACCGGATTCCCGCCGCCGATCATCACCGCATCGGCGTGCATATCGGCTCGCCGGTTCGTGCCGATTGCGTGTGCGATGGCGAGCGCGTGTCGCGCATCCAGGCGCATGGCGACGTCGACGTGATTCCGGCCGGCCTGCCGGGCCAATGGACGGACAGCGCGGACTGCCGGATCCTGCACATCGCGCTCGGCGACACATTCGTGCGGCGCACGTTCGAGCAGCTCGAACTGAAGCCGTCGCAGGCGCAGATCCGTCGCCGGTTGCAGGTGCGCGATCCCCGCCTGCAACACATCGCATGGGCGATGGCCGCGGAACTCGAGGCGGAGGATGCATCGGATCCGCTCTATGCGGAGAGCCTGTGCACGGCGCTCGTCGCGCGGCTGGTCGACAGCCAGCCGGCGTTCCGCGAGCGGCGTCGCACGCTCGCGCCGAAAGCGGCGGCGCGCGTGATCGACTATGTCGAGGCGAATCTCGAACGGCGGATGACGCTCGCCGAGCTCGCGGCGCTCGTATCGATCAGCGTGCCGCATTTCAAGGTGCTGTTTCGCGAGACGCTCGGGATGCCGGTGCACCAGTACGTCGTGCGGCGGCGGGTCGAGCGTGCGAAGACGCTGTTGCTCGAAGGGCGGCTGAGCATCAGCCAGATCGCGCTCGAAGCCGGCTTTGCGCATCAGAGCCACATGGCGAACTGGATGAAT
>NZ_JAGIXF010000046.1:0-59396 GCF_021483755.1 Burkholderia sp. WTPI3
GGAGCAGGCGCGGCCCGGAGCCGGCACGACGCTCGACGTCGTCGCCGAAACGAATGCGATGAGCGTGCAGAAAAGTCTCGTCGCGCGCGGGCATGGCTTCACGGTGTTGCCGAGCATCGCGGTGATCGACGACATCGCGCGCAACGAACTGCGCGCGGCGCCGCTGTCCGACCCGGGGCTTCAGCGCACGATCGTGCTGGCGCTGCCGAATACGCGCCGGATCGCGGCGGCCGGGCGGGCGGTCACCGCGCTGCTCGTCGACGAGATGCGCGCCGCGGTCGTGCGCGGCGACTGGCCGTCCGCGCACTGGCTCGCGGACTGAGCGCATGAGCGTTCGGCATCACGACTGCCGCGTCACGACGGCGCGGCTTCGTTCGCGCGCAGCGTGATGCCGGTCCACGTGCCGTTCGCGGCCAGCTCGCCGATCAGCTCGACGATCGTCTGCCGCACGGCGAGCGTCGCGGAATTGACGGGTGACGTATTCGACCAGCACAGGCTGGCGGGCCGGCGAATCTCGGGATCGACGATCCGGCGCGTTTTCGGCCGGTTCGACGGCTCGCGCAGCGCCAGCGAGGACGCAGGCAGGATCGTGCAGGCATGGCCCGACTGCGCGAGCGAGATCAGCGTCGGCAGCGAATCGACATCCGCGACGATGTTCAGCGGCACCTCCTCGCGCGCAAACGTGCGCTCGAGCAGCAGGCGCAACCCGTTCTGCACGCCCGGCGCGACGAGCGGCACGCCGGCGAGCGACGCGAGGCCGCAGGTCCGGCCGCGCGACGACACCGCGCCGCCCGGCTCGCCGAGCAGATGCAGCACTTCGTCGAACAGCGGCATCGCGGTCACGCCCGTCGTGTTCGATTCGCGGAACAGGATCGCGAGGTCGAGCCGCCCGTTCGCCAGCAGTTCGCTGATGAAGCCGCTCATGCTTTCGATGTACTGCAGGCGGATGCCCGGATAGCGCGCGCGCACGCGTTCGAACAGCGGCACTGCAAGGATCGACGTCATCGTCGTCGGAAAGCCCACCGCGACCGTGCCCGACTCGCTGCCCGCGCCTTCGCGCACTTCCTGGCGCAGTTGCTCCATCTGACGGAGCACGAGCCGCGCATGCCGGTAGAGCGCCTGCCCGGCGGCCGTCGGCTTCACGCCCTGCGGGCTGCGCAGCAGCAGCGTGACGCCGATGTCGTCTTCGAGCTTCGCGATCTGCTGGCTCAGCGACGGCTGCGCGACGAACAGTTTTTCGGCCGCTTTCCCGAGGCTCCCGTATTCAACGATGCTGACGAAATAACGGAGCTGACGGATGTCCATGGCGGGCAGGTCGACGTGAAAGTCATAGGATACCCCTATGACCGGCACATTCAAACGGTATTTCCGCTGCGTCCGCGCTTCACCTAAAGTCACTTCAATCGAAATCGAATCAGCCGGCCCGACCGGCGATGGAGGTGACAATGAATGCAACCGGGTCGCATGCCAGCGACGATGCCAAACAGGTCCAGACCGACCTGATCGGTGCCGAACGTGCGGTGGCGTTCGCCGCCGCGCTCGATCATCCGATCGTTCCCGCCATCGGCGACGCGCTGCTGCCCGCGTGGCACTGGCTGTATTTCTGGTCAATTGCGCAGCAGTCCGAACTTGGCCCGGACGGCCATCCTCGCAAGGGCGGCTTCCTGCCCGATCTCGGGTTGCCGCGGCGCATGTGGGCTGGCGGACGGCTCACGTTCGAGCGCCCGCTGATCATCGGCGAGCACGCGACACGCACGTCGAGCGTGCTGTCGATCGAACGCAAGGAAGGACGCAGCGGCACGCTCGGCTTCGTCACCGTCGAGCACGTGATCGAATCCGCCGGTGAAGTCGCGATCCGCGAGGAACACGACATCGTCTATCGCGGCGCGCCCGCGCCCGGCGCCGTCGAGCCCGCGCCGCAGGCCGCGCCCGGCGACGCGCAATGGCAACGCGACATCGCGCCGGACGAAGTGCTGCTGTTCCGCTATTCCGCGCTGACCTTCAACGGCCATCGCATCCACTACGACCGCACCTATGTGCGCGACGTCGAAGGCTATCCGGACCTCGTCGTGCACGGCCCGCTGATCTCGACGCTGCTGCTCGACCTCGTGACGCGCTCGCTGCCGGGCGCGACGGTCGCCGAATACGCGTATCGCGCCGTGCGGCCGACCTTCCTCGGCAGCGCGTTCAGCGTGTGCGGCCGCGTCGCCGACGACGGCAAGACCATCGATCTCTGGGCGAAGGACCACGACGGCTGGCTGACCATGACTGCTCGCGCCACCCTCGCCTGACCCATTCCGACGATTTCCCCGACACGACAGATGAACCCTACCGACGCGTACCAAGACATTCGAGAAGCCGTTCGCGACCTGTGCGGCCAGTTTTCCGCGGAATATTTCCGCAAGATCGACGAGGAGCGCGGCTATCCCGAAGCGTTCGTCGATGCGCTGACCCAGGCCGGCTGGCTCGCCGCGCTGATTCCGCAGGAATACGGCGGCTCGGGCCTCGGCCTCACCGAAGCGTCGGTGATCATGGAGGAAATCAACCGCGCGGGCGGCAACTCCGGCGCGTGTCACGGCCAGATGTACAACATGGGCACGCTGCTGCGCCACGGTTCGGCCGAACAGAAGCAGCGCTATCTGCCGAAGATCGCGAGCGGCGAACTGCGCCTGCAGTCGATGGGCGTGACCGAACCGACCACCGGCACCGATACGACGAAGATCAAGACTACCGCCGTCCGCAAGGGCGACCGCTACGTGATCAACGGTCAGAAGGTGTGGATCTCGCGCGTGCAGCACTCCGACCTGATGATCCTGCTCGCGCGCACGACGCCGCTGTCGGACGTGAAGAAGAAGTCCGAAGGGATGTCGATCTTCATCGTCGATCTGCATCACGCGATCGGCAACGGGATGACGGTTCGCCCGATCCCGAACATGGTCAACCACGAGACCAACGAGCTGTTCTTCGACAACCTCGAAATCCCCGCGGAAAACCTGATCGGCGAAGAGGGCCAGGGCTTCAAGTACATCCTCGACGGGCTGAACGCCGAGCGCACGCTGATCGCCGCCGAATGCATCGGCGACGGCTACTGGTTCGTCGACAAGGTGTCGCAGTACGTGAAGGATCGCGTCGTGTTCGGCCGCCCGATCGGCCAGAACCAGGGCGTGCAGTTTCCGATCGCGCGCTCGTTCATCAACGTCGAGGCCGCGAGCCTGATGCGCTTCGAGGCCGCGCGCCGGTTCGACGCGCACGAGCCGTGCGGCGCGCAGGCAAACATGGCGAAACTGCTCGCCGCCGATGCATCGTGGGAAGCCGCGAATGCGTGCCTGCAGTTCCATGGCGGCTTCGGTTTCGCGTGCGAATACGACGTCGAGCGCAAGTTCCGCGAAACGCGCCTGTATCAGGTCGCGCCGATCTCGACGAACCTGATCCTGTCGTATGTCGCCGAGCACATCCTCGGCCTGCCGCGTTCGTTCTGACGGGAGTGACGAGCATGCGCCCACTGGAAGGAATCAAGGTCGTCACGTTCGAGCATGCGATCGCCGCGCCGTTCTGCACGCGTCAGCTCGCGGATCTCGGCGCGCGCGTGATCAAGGTCGAGCGGCCGGGTGTCGGCGATTTCGCGCGCGGCTACGACGAACGCGTGTCGGGGCTCGCGTCGCACTTCGTGTGGACCAACCGCTCGAAGGAAAGCATCACGCTCGACGTCAAGCAGGCCGCCGCGCTCGAGGTCGTGCACCGGCTGCTCGCCGATGCCGACGTGTTCGTGCAGAACCTCGTGCCCGGCGCGACGCAGCGCCTCGGCCTCGACTACGGCACGCTGCGCGAGCGCTACCCGCGGCTGATCGTCTGCGACATCTCCGGCTACGGTCTCGCCGGGCCGTTTCGCGACAAGAAGGCGTACGACCTGCTGATCCAGAGTGAATCCGGATTCCTCAGCATTACCGGTTCGGAGGGACAACCGGCCAAGGCCGGCTGCTCGATCGCCGATATCGCGGCCGGCATGTACGGGTACACCAACATCCTCGCCGCGCTGATCGAGCGCGGACGCACCGGGCGCGGGCGGCACATCGACGTGTCGATGCTCGAAAGCATGGTCGAATGGATGAGCTATCCGCTTTATTACGCGATCGACGGCCAGACGCCGCCGCGGCAGGCCGGCGCATCGCACGCGACGATCTTTCCGTATGGCCCCTTCAAGGCCGGCGACGGCAACACCGTGATGCTCGGGCTGCAGAACGAGCGCGAATGGAAAAGCTTCTGCGAGACCGTGATCCGCATGCCCGAGCTGGCGGCGGACGAGCGCTTCGGTTCGAACAGCCGCCGTGTCGCGAATCGCGACGCGCTCGTGTCCCTCATCTTGCGCGCGTTCTCGACGCTGACCGCTGCCGACGTGATCGACCGGCTCGAGCAGGCCGGCATCGCGAATGCGCGGATGAACGACATGCATGGCGTCTGGACGCATGAACAGCTCGCCGCGCGGCATCGCTGGACGCAGGTCGACACGCCTGCCGGCGAGATCCCTGCCCTGCTGCCGCCGGGTATCGCGCCGGGTGACGAGCCGCGCATGGATCCGGTACCGGCACTCGGCCAGCACACCGATGCCCTGCTGCGCGAGCTCGGCTACGCCGACGAACAGATTCGAACCTTGCACGCATCCGGCGCCGTCTGACCGGGCCCTTCCGCGCTGAACTCGGCGCACTCATCATCCAACTATCGAAGCGGCTCCGCGTCCGGTCAACGGACGCGAGGGCGCCACACAACTGGAGACATCATGGCGAACACCGTCAATGCCGCCGGCCGGCTCGACCGGCTGCCGATTTCAAGGTTTCACTGGAAGATACTCGGACTGATCGCCGGTGGCGCGTTCCTCGATGCGTTCGACATCTATCTCGCGAACGGCTCGGTCGCGGCAATGGTCAAGGACGGATTCACCGATCTGCGACATGGCGCGATGTTCGTGTCGTCGACGTTCGTCGGGATGATGATCGGGGCGTTCGTCGCCGGTCATGTCGGCGATCGGCTCGGGCGGCGGTATTCGTATCAGCTGAATCTCGCGGTGTTCGGGCTTGCGTCGATCGCTGCGTGCTTCGCGCCCGATATCGAGTGGCTGATCGTGCTGCGGTTCGTCATGGGCGTCGGCCTGGGCGCGGAGCTCGTGGTCGCGGCCGGGACGCTGGCCGAGTTCGTGCCGCCCGAAACGCGCGGCAAGTGGGTGTCGTTGCTGGCGATCATCACCAATAGCGGACTCTTTGCTGCGCTGGCTGCCGGATACTGGATCATTCCTTACCTCGGCTGGCGCTACATGTTTGCGCTGGCGGGTGTCGGGGCGCTGGTGGTCTGGTTCATGCGCAAGCGGATGCCGGAGTCGCCGCGCTGGCTCGAATCGGTCGGGCGGCTCGACGAGGCCGAAGCGACGCTCGCCGCGATCGAGCGGGAGGTCGGCAAGCAGCTCGGCACGCTGCCGCCGGTGCGGCGCATCGTCGATCTGCATGTCGGGAAAGTGCCGCTCGGGGTGCTGTTTTCGAAAGGGATGCGGGCGCGGACGGCGGTTGCCGCGTTGACCGCGATCGGCGTCAACGTGGGGCTCTACGGCTTTATCGCCTGGTTGCCGACGTTTTTCGTCACGCAGGGGCTGTCGGTCGTCAAGTCGCTCGGGTTCGTGTTCCTGATGTCGATCGGATCGCCGGTCGGCGGGTTGATCGGGTATCTGATCGCGGATCGGGTCGGGCGTGCGAGGGGGATCGTCATTTCATCGATTCTCAGTATCGCGCTCGGGTGGCTGTATGTGTCGTTGCGGGATACGACCGCGATCATTCTGGTCGGGTTCTGCCTCGTCAGTGCGATCTATACGATCACGACGCTCGGGTTGTTCGGCTATATTCCGGAGCTGTTTCCGACCGAGGTGCGGTTGCGTGGCACCGGTGTGGCGGGGATGGCCGGGAGAATGTCGTCGATCGGAACGCCTGCGCTGGCCTTGGCGCTTTATCAAGCATTCGGAGTGTCCGGCGTGATCGCGATGGTCAGTGCAACACTCGGCGTGCTGTGTGTCGCGATCGGGCTGCTGCGGGTTGAAACGGGACGGCAGGCGCTGGAGGAAGTTGCGCCGGGGACGAGCGACGCGGATGGTGCGGTGGTCAGCCCGGGGGTTACGCAAACCTGATCGACGCCGACGCATCGACATACCGGCCGCGACGAACCCTCCATGTTCGATATTCGCGGCCGGAGAACGTGCGGCGGGCGTTGGTGACGTTGCACCGGTTCCGAGTGTCAGTCGCCCGTGAATCGACGCGGCTGATAAGTTCTGCCATTCCACGTAAAGCGAGCCGACTCGCCTGAAGCAGCCTTGCCCCTGGGCCGCACTATGAGGTCATAGTGACCGTTCGTCTGGTGCGGACTGAACGACACCGCGTAGTGAACCTCCGTCGTGTTGTCCGCATCGCACGCCTCCTGCTGCGCATCGCTCGGGTCCTTGCCCTTCCCCGCCGTCTTCTCGGCGCAATCCCTGGCCCCGTCCTTGTCATAGGTCGACCAGTCGGTCAGCGCGGTAAAGACAGGCGTCACGCGAGCATCCGCATAGCGATACAGGCTCAGTATCTCGGTCGTGTCGCTATGCGAGGTCGACGTGTAGTTATTGTCGAAGCGCACGCCGAACGCGGTTTCCTGATCGCTGATCCGGTAACGAACAAGATCCATTGTCAGCGAGGCATTCCATAGCATCGGCGACGTATCGACGCGCTCGCTTCGGTCGCTGGCGAGCAGGTGAAAACCGTGTTCGTCGCGGGTCAGGATGCCGGTCCATAACGCCGCTTCGACGTCTTCATTCGCGCGTTGCACCAATGCGGCCGCAACCCATAACGGGCCCGCACTCGACGGCCCGTGCGTCCATTGCGCCAGCGCGGAACCCTTGATGCCGTCAGCGGGAGCCGGGGTTTTGCCCATCAGGGCAAGGAGTGCGGCTTGCTGGTCTTTGTCGCTCGTATCGCCCGCGGCAAACGCGTGATTTGCAACGAGCGCCAGGGCGAGCGCCAGCGCCGTTTGTACGCACCAGCGGCGTTTCCCGCTTTTGCTGTCGCGGAGGTGTCGTCGCGCCGACGATGGGCCTGCTTCGCGCTTTTCGTGCCTGTTGATCGCCATAACCCGTGTGTTTCCGTTAAACGCATCTTTCACCCGGCTGCGAACAGCTTGGCCGGCTCACACGCTACTAACCTCTGTTCGAGAACAAATCGGCCACGACGGATCGCAACCACCGATTGCCTGCTTCGTGATGGTACTTCGCGTGCCAATGCTGCCGCACCGCGAATCGATCGACCGGGAACGGGCAGGAATGAACCGCGATGTCGTTGACCTTCGCCAGTGTCTCCCCGATGTTTCGCGGCAACGTGGCGATAAGATCGGTCGACTTGATGATCGACCCGAGCCCGAGCATGCCCGGAAGCTCGAGGACGACATTGCGCTCGATGCTTTCGCGCAACAACGCCTGCTCCAGCAATTGTGCGCCCGTGCCGGCGGCAATGATCACGTGCCCCTCGCTGCAGTACTGCTTCATGCTCAGTCTCGTGCGCACGCGCGGGTGGTCCGGATTCGCGAGACACACCCAATCCTGCATATAGAGCTGTTGCTGATACATCCCGCTACCGAGCCACGGTACATGCCCGATCGCCAGATCGGCCTCGCCGGATTCGAGCGCGCGCTCCGTATTTCCGTCGATTCTCGCGGCCTCCAGCCGAATGCCCGGTGCATGCGCACGCACGTGGGCCAGCATGCTCGGCAGCAGCGTGATGTGACTCGCATCGGTCATGCAAATGCGAAAGCGGCGCTTCGCCGTGGTCGGATCGAACGAAATCTCCCATGCCGAAAACCGGCGAAGCGACTCCAGGATCTCCCTGCACGGTCCGATCAGCGCGTCCGCCTGAGGCGTCGGCGTCATCCCGGCCGGCGTGCGGACGAACAGCGGATCCTGCAGATGTTCGCGCAACCGCCCCAGCCAGATGCTGATCGTGGGCTGGCTCTGCCCGAGCTGCTCGGCGGCGCGCGTGACGCTGCGCACGTCATACAGCAGATCGAAGAGCTGCAGCAGCTTCAGATCGGGTAACTCGGACGTGTTCATGGCGGTATTGTCGAACGCAATGCCCTCATTGTATTCATTGCATTGCCTGCAGGGGAGCATTCTCGTATCTTCATTTTGGGCTCGACGGCCCGCCGTCGCGTGAAAACGGCCACGTTCGGGTCGCCAGAGATGCAGCCGACGATGCTGCTCCGGTCAATTCAAAATCAGGAGACGTTCATGGACAAAGGGATGCCGCGGCAAGGCGGCGGAATTGACGGGCTCATGGATGAAAGAGCCCGCAAACAGGCACGGAAAGCGAGGGCAAGCGGCTGGATCGGTTCCGCGCTCGAATACTACGACTTCTTCATCTACGCACAAGCCGCTGCGCTGGTCTTTCCGCAGATCTTTTTCCCCAAAGGCGATCCGAAGATCGCCATCGTGGCCTCGCTGGCGACGTACGGCGTGGGTTATGTGGCGCGCCCCATCGGCGCGTTCGTTCTCGGGCACTGGGGCGACACGCACGGCCGCAAGACCGTACTCCTGATCTGCATGTTCCTGATGGGCTTCTCCACGATGGCCGTCGGCGTGCTGCCCACGTATCAATCGGTCGGCATGCTCGCGCCCGCGCTGCTCGTCATCCTGCGACTGGTTCAGGGTTTTGCCGTCGCGGGCGAAATCTCGGGCGCCAGCTCGATGATCATGGAACAGGCGCCGTTCGGCCGGCGCGGCTACTTCGCGAGTTTCACGTTGCAAGGCGTGCAAGCCGGTCAGATTCTGGCTGCCGCCGTCTTCCTGCCGCTTGCGTACTACATGCCGGAAGACGCATTCGCTGCATGGGGCTGGCGCATTCCGTTCCTGTTGAGCGCGGTCGTCCTGATCGCGGGATTCATCATTCGCCGCGAAGTCGACGAAACCGCCGCGTTCGCCAGGGAAGACGCGAGCGGTCAGGTCGCACGCGCGCCCATCCTCGAAGCGTTCAGGTACAGCTGGCCCGACATGCTGCGCGTCCTGTTCATGGCGTTCATGAACGTGATCCCGGTCGTCACAACCATCTTCGGCGCCGCGTATGCAGTGCAGCCGTCGTACGGCATCAACTTCCACGCGAGCGTGTATTTGTGGATTCCGGTGGTCGGCAATATCGTGGCGGTGCTTGTCATTCCGTATGTCGGCAATCTCTCGGACCGCATCGGGCGGCGGCCGCTGATGATCGTCGGCGCGCTCTCGTCCGGCCTCCTTTCATATGCGTATCTGTATGCGATCAGCGTGCACAACCTGCCCGTCGCCTTCGTGATGTCGATACTGATGTGGGGCGTGGTGTACCAGGGCTATAACGCGGTCTTCCCCGGCTACTATCCGGAACTGTTCCCGACGCGCTTTCGCGTCTCCGCGATGGCGATCGCTCAGAACATCGGCACGACCATCACCGCGCTGCTTCCCGCGCTCTTCGCGGCTGTCGCGCCCCCGGGATCGCACAATGTGCCGCTGATGATCGGCTCGATCACGCTGGCCGCCACGATTGTCTCGGCGCTGGCCGCCTGGAGCGCGCGGGAGACTTATCGCGTGCGTCTCAACGACCTCGGCAAGCAGGATGCCGTGCCGATCCCGAAAGAGCAGTACGACCGGCTCCGCGAAGAAGCACTGAGCGAAACGAGACTCGCGAAAGCGTCCATGCAAACGCATTGATTTCCATGAACGGGCACATCCACCGATGTGCCCGTCCGGTCTATCCTGCAATGGCAACACCTGGAGGCATGCATGATCTCGGGCAACACTGCCATCATCGCGCACATCGGTTTTCCGACACATTCGTTCAAGTCGCCGATGATCTATAACCCTTACTTCGATCGTGCCGGGATCGATGCGATCGTCGTCCCGACGGGATGCAAGGCGGACGCGTTCCCCGCGTTTCTGCGTTCCGTTTTCACGCTCGAAAATATTCGCGGCGCGTTGATCACGATGCCGCACAAGGTCACGACCGCCGGGCTCCTGGACGAAGTCACGCCCGCCGTGAAGATTGCCGGTTCGTGCAATGCGGTACGCCGCGCGAAAGACGGCCGTCTCGTCGGCGACATGTTCGATGGCGAAGGCTTCGTGCGCGGTGTGCGACGCAAGGGCTGCAAACTTGAAGGCGCTCGCGTGCTCGTGGTCGGCGCGGGCGGCGTAGGCTCGGCCATCGCGGCATCGCTCGCCGCGGCGGGCATTGCATCGCTTTCGCTTTACGATGTGCGGCACGAATCCGCGCAGGGTCTTCGAGACCGGCTGGCAGCTCACTATCCCGAGCTCGAATTGATCACCGGCAGCAACGATCCGGCGGGCTATGACCTCGTCGTCAACGCGACGCCGATGGGCATGAACGATGACGACCCGCTTCCCGTCGATGTCACGCGGATTTCGCCCGACACGTTCGTCGGCGAAGTCGTGATGAAAGCAGAAATGACGGCGTTTCTGACGGCCGTGCAGGCGCGCGGCTGCCGCTTTCAGGTCGGCACGGACATGTTGTTCGAACAGATTCCCGCCTACCTCGAATTCTTCGGTTTTCCGAGTACGACGGCCGACGTTCTGCGCACCCTCGCAACACTCGAATACTGAGCCCCCTTTCCTGCGACGGGCCGAAAATGACCATTCCGCAGTTTGGCTGGTGCGGGCCGCCGCATCAGGCGCCCCTCATGCAGCAGGCCGGACTCGACTATATCGAAACCCGGCTCGTGCCGCTTCACATCGAGGACGATGATTCTTTTGCGCGGGCGATCTCGCTGATCGAGGCGCTGCCGCCTCCTGCGCTCGCATTCAGCTATCTGTTTCCGCACGATTTCAGGCTCGTCCGATCGGACAAGGACGAAGCGCGCAATCGCGCCTATTTCGACCGCGTCGTGCAGTTGCTTGCGCTGGCGAAGGCGCGCATCGTCGTGCTGGGCAGCGGCCGGACCCGCAACGTTCCTGACGGATGGTCGACGCGCGATGCGGAAGAGGATTTCGCGTCAACGCTCGACTGGTGCGCCGATGCGCTATCCGGCGCGACCCTCGTCATCGAGCCGCTCAACCGCAACGAGTCGACGCTCGTCAATAGGGTCGCCGATGCCGCTCGCCTCGTGCGGATGGTGAACCGGCCGGAAGTGCGTGCGCTCGCGGACTTCTATCACATGGATGAAGAAGCCGAGCCGCCGAGCGAGCTGCGCGAGCACGGCGCATGGCTTTCGCACGTTCACCTCGCCGATACCGGCCGACTCAACCCGGGAACGGGCGCGTACGACAACCCGGCGTTCTTCGGCCACCTCAAGGCCGCAGGCTACCGAAGCCTGCTCAGCAGCGAATGCGGCTTCGACGGCGATCCGGCCGCGTCGATGCGCCAGAGCGCGGCGTTCCTGCGCCGCGCCTGGGCCGACGCTTGAAACGTCAGGCGGCGGCCGATACCGCCGCCCGCAGCCCGAGCGAATAGCTGTCGAGACCAAAGCCGCAAATCTGCCCCTTCACGATCTCGGCGAACACGGAATGATGGCGGAAGGTCTCGCGCGCGTGGATGTTGGACATATGAATCTCGACGACGGGCACCGTCAGGATGGCAAGCGCGTCCCTGATCCCGTAGCTGTAGTGCGTCCATGCACCGGCATTGATGAGCACGCCGTCGACCTTGTCGACGAACGCCTGATGGATTCGCAGGCACATGTCGCCTTCGCTGTTCGTCTGATAGCTCTCGACTGCGACGCCAAGCTCCGTGGCCAGCGCCTGGAGTCGCGCGTCGATGTCGGCGAGCGTGGCCGTGCCGTATTGAACCGGATCGCGCTTGCCGAACATGTTGTGGTTGATGCCGTGCAGCATGAGAAAAGTTTTCATCATTGACCTGTATCGAGTTTCAGAGTGACGTCGTTTCGACGACTGCGCCGGTTGCCGCGGCTTTCACGATCGCCTCGGTGATGCGCAGATTTTGCAGGCCATCACGCGCGGTGACGATCGGTTTGGCTTCGCCACGCACGACTTGCCCGAAGTGTTCCATCTGATACTTGAGCGGATCGTCGCGCGTCGTGTCGGCCACGCTGACATCGAACGGCTTCCACCAGGATCGATCTTCATCCTTTCCGTAGGTCTTGAGACGCATCGTCGGAATCGACAAGGATCCGGAGACGCCGGCGATCACGTAGCAATCCTCGTCGGAACAGGACGCGTAGGCCTTGTTCTCTTGCGACGTCTGTTCCCAGCTACGCGCGCTGGCGGCCGTATCCGACAGCAGGAACGTGCCGAGTGCACCGCACGCGAAACGCAGATTGATGGCGACGGTATCCTCGACGGCGAAGCCGCGCGTCGCATGCGACGAAAACGCCTGCACCGCCACGATGTCGCCGCACAGCATCCGCAGATTGTGAATCTCGTGAATCATGTTCAGCAGGATCGGGCCCGCACCCGGTTCCTTGCGCCATGGCGCATCCGCGAAATAGTGATCGGGTTTGAAGAACAGCGCGCTGCCCATCACGGCGACCAGCGAACCGAGCCGTCCCTCGTCGATGATCTCCTTCGCGCGCGCCATGATCGGGCTATGTGCGCGGTGATGACCGATCAGGACACTCGCGCCATAGCGGTCGACATCGGCGACGAGCGCTTCCGCCTGTTGCACCGTGGGGGCAATGGGCTTTTCGAGCAGCATCGGCACGCCGGCCTGCATGCTCAAGCGTGCGTGTTCCGCGTGAAGCGTATTGGGTGTCGCAAGAACCACACCGTCGGGGCGATCCTTCTCGAAGAGTTCATCGAGCGAGCGGCGATGCGGCACGCCCGCTTTCGCTGCAACGTCCGCCGCCGCGTCGGACGGGTCGATCACGGCCGAGAGCACGCATGTCGCGCTTTCGCGAACCACGCGTATATGTTCGAGCCCGATGTAACCGGCACCGGCTACCGCGATACGCGTTTTCTCCATTTCACTCTCCGTAGCTTGCACGCGGCGTTTCCTCGTCTCGTCAATCGAGCGGGACGGTCAGCTGGTCAATGACGGCCTGCGTGCACGGACGAACCCCACGCCACCATGCGAACGCTTCCGCAGCCTGCTCGACCAACATGCCGACGCCGTCGGCGATGTGCTGCACGCCTGCACGACGCGCGAGCTGCAGGAACGGCGTGAGGCCCTTTCCGTACGCCAGCTCATAGGCGGTGCCGGCCGCGCTGAAGACGCTCGGCGGAACGGGCGGCAATTGGCCGGTCAGGCTCGCGGACGTTGCGTTGACGACGAGGTCGAACTCCCCCATCGATTCAAGCTCCGCATAACCGCAGGCGGCGAGCATTGCGCCTGCCGCGACCTGTTCGACGAGCGCCTCCGCCTTGTCCACGCAACGGTTAGCTATCACGAGTCGCGCAGGCCGCGCCGCGATGAACGGCAGCAACGCGCCGCGCACCGCGCCGCCCGCGCCCAGCACCAGCACGCGCTTGCCCGCCATCGGCCGATGCAGGTTGATCTCGATGTCGCGCACGAGGCCGACACCGTCGAAGTTCTCCGCCACGATGCGCCCGTTCTCGAACTTCATTGCGTTGACGGCGCCCGCGAGCACGGCCCTTTCGCTACGTTCGTCGGCCATGGCGAACGCTTGCAGCTTGAAGGGCGCGGTGACGTTCATGCCCTTGCCGCCCGCCGCGATGAAGGCCCGCACCGTATTGCTGAAGGCACTGACCGGCTCCAGCGGACCCTCGATGGCGGCATACGTGATGCCCTGCCCGGTCTCCTGTGCGAAAAGACCGTGGATCAGCGGCGATTTCGTATGGCCGATCGGATTGCCGATTACCGCGTATCGATCGCTCATTGCGCCCCCGGCTTCGAAAAGAGCACGCCATCGGTTTGCATCGCGTCGATCTCGGCGGCGCTGAAGCCCAGCGATTGCGCGACTTCCTCGTTGTGCTGCCCCAGATCGGGGCCGACCTCGCGGATGGACGTGTCGCAGTCGGAAAAGCGGAACGGCAGGTTCGGCAGCCGCAGTGTTCCGAAGCGCGGGTGCGTCTGCTCGATCACCATGCCGCGCGCGACGATCTGCGGATCGGCGACGACCTCGTCGATGCGCTGCACCTTCGCGCCCGGCACATCGACGCCATCGAGCAGCGCCAGCACGTCCGCGACGGAACGCGCAGCCACCCACGGCTTCACGACCGAGAGAATCTCCTCGCGATGCGCATTGCGCCCGTTCAGGTCATGAAACCGCGCATCGGCGCCGAACCCGGCCGGACCGCCGTGCTGTTCGACGACCGTTGCGAATCGCTTCCACGAATCGTCGACCTGCGCGGCGATGACGAGATCGCCGTCAGCCGCGCGAAACACGCCGTACAACGTCGATGTCGGCATGTCGTGACCCGTTTGCTCGGGCACCACACCCTGCATCGTGTAGCACTGGACCGCGTATTCATGCATCGAGAAGAGCGTGTCGTACAGCGCCATGTCGATATGCTGACCGCGCCCGCTCTTCACGCGGCCGAGCAGTGCGGCGTTGACGGCCGCGACGGCGTGAATGCCGGTATACATGTCGCCGAGCGAAATGCGCATGAGCGGCGGGGGCTCGCCCGCATTGCCGATCATTTGCATGATGCCGCTCCTGGCCTCCGCGATGAGACCGAAGCCCGCGCGATGCGCGTCGGGCCCGGTGTGCCCGTACGCTGAAATCGAGCAGTAGACGAGGCCCGGATTGCGTTCCGACAACGCGGCATAACCGAGGCCTAGCTTGTCGAGCGCGCCGGGCCGATAGTTCTCGATGAACACATCCGCCGAATCGCACAGGCGCTGCATGAACGCCTTGCCGCGCGGATCCTTCATGTTGACGCTGACACCTCGCTTGCCCATGTTGAGCTGCAGGAAATACGCGCTTTGCTGGTCGTCGAGAATCGTGGCGTGCTGGCGGCCGGCATCGCCGCTGCCGGGACGTTCGACCTTGATCACTTCCGCGCCGAGTGCCGCGAGGCACCGTCCGACATACGGGCCGGCAAGAAAGTGGCTGTAATCGACGACGCGGATACCTTCGAGGGGACGGGGCTGCATCAGTTCGCTCCCGGACGGCGCGGGATCATCAGACGATGCTCGCCACGTTGAACGACTTCACCGTTCTGATTGATCAGCTCCGAAGGCAACACGACGATGCCCCAACCCGGACGGCTCTTGCTCGCACGCATGGCGCCCACCCGGAACTTCACATGCAGCACGTCGTCGACCTTGATGGGCAACAGGAAGTCCCATGTCCATCCGAGCGACATGCCGGGCAGGAAGCGATAGTCGCTTCGCGTCTTGAGGCCATCGGCGATGGACAGGCCGAACAGGCCGTGCGCGACGATGCAGCCGAAGTGGCTCGCGTTCGCGTATTCCTCGTCGACATGGACAGGCGTGTGGTCACCGGTGAGGTCGGCATACGCGAGGATGCGCTCTTTCGTGACGGTGTAGGTCGGGCTTACGCATTCGTCCCCTTCTTGTGCATCGTCCCAGTATTTTTCGGTAGTGGTGATCGTGCTCATGCTCACGCCTCCGCGCGCGGGTTGATCGCCAGCGCCTGTGCGACGCAGGTGGCAGGCCTGGCCTGAATGAGTTCGACGACGAGCCCGTCGGGCAGACGCAACCAGTTGCGTCCCTGCGGCATCTCGGTGACACCGAACGCTTGCGCGGCGGCGATCGCCGCCTCGAGGTCTTCGCACATCACGCCGAGATGCGCGAGCCGGCCTTCGGTGCCTTCATGCCGCGGCGCGCTGATGAACTGCAGACCGCCCAGCGTCCAGTACTGACGCGGCTCTTCGCGCGTGCCGTCGACTTCCCGCATCGTCATGCCGAGCACGTGTTCGAAGAAGCGGATATGCCAGTGGATGTCCTTCACCCAGATGGCAACGTGTTCGAGATAGGCTTTCGGTGCGCTCATGCCGGGACTCCTTCCTTCTGGCGGTCCGTCATCGCCCGTTCGATGCCCTTGATGCATGCGACGAGCGTCGCGTTCACCGGCGTCGGCACGCCGAGCCGTTCGCCCACCCGCACGACCGCGCCGTTGATGAAGTCGATTTCGGTGACCGACGACTTCTCGAGGCTTTGCAGCATCGAGGTTTTGAATGCGGGCGAAAGGCCCTCGGCGGCCATGTTCCAGGCGTCTTCGGCGTTGTCGATGGAAAGCGCGATGCCGGCGGCTTTCGCGACGGCCATCGCTTCGTCAATGGCCGCAAGCGAGGTGGCCTTCAGAACGGGCTCGTCGTAAAGCTGGCCGTAGGTGAGGCGTGTAATGCCCGTGATCGCGCCCGTCGCGACGTTGATGAGCAGCTTGTCCCACATCGTGCCGACAATGTTGTCGCTGACGGTGGTCGTCAGACCGGCGCGGTTGAACGCATCCGCAACGGCTTGCGCGCGGCGCGTGATGCGGCCGTCGAGTTCGCCGATGATCGTGAGCTTGCCGGTCACGCCGGATTGAATCTGACCTGGCGCACGCAGGACGCCGCCGACGTAGGTCTTGCCGGCAAGCACGCGCTCGCGTCCGACGATCTCGCTCAGCACGTCTTCGTGGCCGAGGCCGTTCTGCAGCGACAGCACGACCGTTTCAGGACCGACGAGATCGACCGCGCCACGCATCGCCGAATCCGTGTGAAACGACTTGACCAGCACGACGACGAGATCGACCGGCCCGACTTCGGCGGGATTCATCGTCGCGCGCACCGCGACGCGGCGCGTGCCGCGCTCGTCGTCGACCTGAAGGCCGTCGCGAGACATGGCCTCGACGTGCGCGGCAAACCGGTCCACGAGCCATGTCTCGTGGCCGCCTTCCGTCAGCGCGGAACCGATGGCGCAACCCAGCGCGCCAGCGCCCAGAAATGCGATCTTCATATATGTCTCCTTGAATGGAGACGAAGATACGGTTCCCGCTGTATGCCGGCAATGCAATGGCTTTAATATCGCCATTGCATTTCACAATATTGATGCGGGTCCGGGCGCAATACTACCGGGGCGGACGTTGAGCCTTTGCGGCCGGCTGCACCAGCTAACTCCGTCGCTAGGCGCTTCGACCGGTTGAAAGAGTGGGGTTGCCGGCCGCGATACTCAGCAGGATCCCGAACTGCAGCCGTTGTGGCGGCGCCGTATGCGTCGGCCGAGACCGAGATCGCAGGCAGTATTTAATTGCGACCCTAAAAAATTGCCAACTTTATTTACGTCAATTAAATAGAGATGCCATTCGCACCGGCATCCTGGGGCGGGGACCGGGTGATGCTGCTCGCCATACCTGCGCCCGCCTGATATCTGCATTATTATGCTCGCCGCGCAGGCGTACCTGCTGCTACTGCACTAATCATACGATTGAAGTTCTGGAGCGAGCATGCAAGACATCATCGACGGTTTTTTGCGTTTTCAGCGCGACATCTACCCGAAACGTGAGGCGCTTTTCAGGCAACTCGCCACGTCACAGAACCCCAAGGCGCTGTTCGTCACGTGCTCCGACAGCCGCGTCGTACCCGAGCTGCTCACCCAGCGCGAGCCCGGCGAACTGTTCGTGATCCGCAATGCCGGCAATATCGTGCCGTCCTACGGCCCGGAACCCGGCGGCGTGTCGGCCACCGTGGAATACGCGGTCGCCGTGCTCGGCGTTCGGGATATCGTGATCTGCGGGCACTCCGATTGCGGCGCGATGGGTGCGATTTCGCGCTGCACCTGCCTCGATCATCTGCCGGCCGTCGCGAACTGGCTGCGTCATGCCGATTCCGCGCGAGTCATCAACGCCGCGCATGAATACGACACGCCGCGCGCGAAACTCGACGGGCTCGTGCGCGAAAACGTGATCGCGCAGCTTGCCAACCTGCGCACCCACCCTTCCGTCGCGCTTGCACTGGAGCAAGGACGCCTGAATCTGCACGGCTGGGTCTACGACATCGAGACAGGAGGCATCGACGCGCTGGACGGCACCACCCGACGTTTCGTCCCGCTGGTCGAGTCGCCCACGGTGGTCGCCGTGAACTCGCGCGACCGCGCTCAGATCTAGCCCGCCGTCTGTTCGCGCCCGATGCCCGGCATCGGGCGCGAACAACGATCCGTCGAACAGTACGGGAACGCGGGCACCGGTTCGTCTCGTCCCATCCCACCCGCGTGTCTCACGGCGTCAACGCAGACGCCGTTCCACGTGACGGACATCGAGCACCGTCATGCGTCCTCCATCGGCGATATCGCACCCTTCGCCGACGCCATCGGCTGCGGCTTCGCGCATACGGGGCTCGGCGTTGCTCCGGCCCCGCCGACGCCACGCATGCGGATTGCACGCGCGGTCTGCCTAATGCGCAGTGCGCCGCAACATCGTCGTGTCGTAGCCGAGCGTGCGGACCCGCTCGACCAGCGCTGCGGCCTGTTCAGCGGAGGGCTTTGCGTCGCGCGTCAGGATCCAAAGGAACCTGCCCGACGGTTCACCGACGATCGACCATGAGTAGTCGCCGGCGTGATCGAGCACCCAGTAATCGCCGAAGAAGAACGGCCCGAAGAACGACACTTTCAGCTTTGCGTTGCCGCTACCGGCCACGATCCTGGCGCGCCCGTCGGAGGTTCGCGCGCGGCCGGCCGGCCCGCCTTCGCGGCAGGTATTGCGCACGCCGATGAGACCGTCCTCCCGCTTCGCATACTCGGCCGTCACGCCGTCGCATCCGCGCTCGAAGCGGTTTTCATACCGCGCGAACTCGTACCATCTGCCGACGTAGCGATCGGGATCGACGGATTTCGCGGGCTGCGGAACCCGAGCATTGCCGCTCGGCCCGCCGGCGAGGCCCGCGCATCCCGCAAGCACAAGTGCGGCGCCCGCCACGATCAGGCCCGCCGCCCACGGCGGCCTGCCAACGATACTTCGCTTCATTGAATGGATCTCCAGGCACGAAACCCGGTCATTGTGCACGCAACCGGCCGTGGTCTGCGGCATCCGCCGCACGTTGCGGCTGCCTGCATCCCCGCGGACGAGTCGCTCGTATCTGACTGAGGATCTTACAACGGGCGTCGCCCCGCACAACGTGCGGCGGGCGCGCCGTCAATCGCTCAATCAGATGCATCCGACAGTGCTATATTTCGCTCGACATTCACAACATGGCGATCCGCGCCATCCACTTCGCATGAGCGACACGCCGAGCGGTGCCAGCGGCTTCGATCAGTCAGCCCCTTCGCGCGATGCCGATGCGGATGCCGCGCGCCGCGACCATCTGAATCGGGTGATGCTTCGGGCAGCAGGCGGCGATCAGGCGGCTTTCGCGGAGTTGTACCGGCTGACCGCGTCGCGCGTGTTCGGGACAATCGTGCGCATGCTTCACGATCACGGGGAAGCCGAGGATCTCCTGCAGGAGGTCTACACGACCGCGTGGCGACGCATCGATGCGTTCGACCCGGCGCGCGGCGGCGCGATGACGTGGCTGATCACGCTGGCGCGCAACAGGACGATCGACCGTTTGCGGCAGCATCGTGATGCGCAGCTCGACGACGAACAGGTGCTGGAGCTTCCCGACGAGGCTCCGACGCCCGCCGCGCTGGCGGAAGCCACGCAGGAGCGCCAGCGCCTCGAGCGCTGCCTGGCGCAGCTCGATCCGCAGCAGGGCCGCGCGGTGCGCGAGGCCTTCTTCAGCGGTGCGACCTACAGTGAGCTGGCAGCGCGGCTGCGCGTGCCGCTCGGAACCATGAAGAGCTGGATCCGGCGCAGCCTGATGCAGCTGAAGGTGTGCCTGGAGCGATGAATACGTCGACCGATCATGATCCCGAATTGCGCTGCGCGGAATACGCCCTCGGCGTGCTCGACGCAGACGCACGCCGCGAGCTCGAGCAGTCCGCCGCTCGCGACCCTGCGTTGCAAGCCACGCTCGAGCGCTGGCAGCGCCGCCTCGCTCCGCTCGCGGACGACGTCACGCCCGTCGACCCGCCCGCGCGAATCTGGACGAGGATCCAGCACGATCTGGGCTTCGTCCCGCAGCCGCGCCCACGCCGCGCCGCGCCAGCCGGCGGATGGTGGAACAGCCTGCGACTGTGGCGCTGGGTCGGCATTGGCGCGAGCGCGGCTGCGCTGGGGCTGCTCGCGGTCAACGTGATCCGGGTGGACGAAGCGCCGCCGCGTCCCGCTGCCGTCGACAGTAACTACATGGCGGCCACGCTCGCACAAGCGGACGGCGTTGCACGGTGGACCGCCACGGTCGACTTGCGGCGTGCACGGATGGTCGTGGTGCCCGCGAACACGCCGACGGTCGCCGCGGACCGCTCGACGGAGCTCTGGCTGATCCCGCCGAATGCGAAGCCGATCTCGCTCGGCGTATTCGCGTCGAACGCACCGGCGTCGATGACGCTACCGCAAGCGATCGTCGCACAACTCGGTGCACGTGCGGTGCTCGCCGTGTCGCTCGAGCCTCGCGGCGGCTCGCCGAGCGGCCAACCCACCGGGCCTGTGCTCGCCACCGGCGCAATGCACATCGCTTGACGCGTACAACGCGCACGCCACGCGTCAAGCGCGGCGGCGTGCCGTCCGTTGCTTCGTCGGCCGACGGGATCACGCCGCGTCTCGTCGCATTCGGTTGCATCCGTTCGGTCGCCAGCTCCGTATAAGGGGATATCGCGTCCCCGGAGCCCGTATGCCCGCCGTCGCCGTTGCCCTCCTCGCCTTCGTCGGACTGATCGTGTCCTTCACGGCAGTGTGGATTACCCAATTGCATTCCCGGAACGCCGGGATGATCGATCCGGTCTGGGCCGCGACGCTCGGCGGCGTTGCCATGTTCGTCGCGATACTGGCTACCGGCCCGGAACTGAATCGTGCGCTCGTGGCCGCCGGCGGCGGCATCTGGGGGCTGCGCCTCGCGCGGCACCTGTGGCGGCGCAACCGCGGGCAGCCGGAGGACCCGCGCTACCGACAATTCCGCCTGCAGTGGGGCGACGCCGCGCCGCGCAACATGTTCTGGCTGTTCCAGTTGCAAGCGCTGATCTCGATGTTGCTGTCGGTCGCGTTCTTCATCCCCGCATACAGCACGGAAACCCCGTCCCGGTTCGCGATTGCAGCGGCAGTTGCGATCTGGATCGTCGCCCTGGCCGGAGAGACCGCCGCCGACCGGCAACTCAAGCAATTCCTCGCGAATCCCGAACATCGCGGCCAGGTCTGCCGCGCCGGCTGGTGGCGCTATTCGCGGCACCCCAACTATTTTTTCGAATGCGTGCACTGGCTCGCCTACGCGGCACTCGCAATCGGCGTGCCGTGGGGCTGGCTGACGCTGATGCCGCCCGTCCTGATGGCCTGGCTGCTGGTCAAGGTATCCGGCCTGCCGCTGCTCGAAGCGCGTCTGGCGCAAACCCGTCCGGGCTACCGCGAGTACATGCGTACGACCAGCGCCATCGTTCCGTGGCCACCGCGGGCGGCGGCCAGCACCTCCCCCACTCGACCCGATCACCCTCAAGACCGGAGCACGCGCTCATGACCGCTACCACCTCGCAACCATCGCCGGCCTCGATGCCCGCCCCCAACGATGCCTGGCTGATTCGCTGCTGCGAGCGCGGCTGGCTGCCCGACGCGCTGATCCGGGCCGGGATGCGCACGCTGATGCGGCAACGCCTGCGCGCCGAGCACGCATACGACGGCGAACGGCGCACGGCAGCCCTCGACGCGCTGGTGCACGAATTGCGCGCGAGCCCGATCGCAATCGAGACGCACGCGGCCAATACGCAGCATTACGAGGTGCCCGGCAGCTTCTTCGAGGCCCATCTCGGCCCGCGGCTCAAATATTCGTGCGGCTATTACCCGTTCGGCAACGAGACGCTCGCGCAGGCAGAGGACGCGATGCTCGCGTTGTATGGCCAGCGGGCCGAACTCGCGGACGGCCAGCGCATTCTCGATCTCGGTTGCGGCTGGGGATCGCTGTCGCTGTGGCTCGCCGAGCGCTATCCGAATGCGCAGATCGTCGGCCTGTCGAATTCGCACGGTCAGCGCGAATTCATCGAGCAATGCGCAGCGCGACGCGGGCTGACCAATCTGCGAATCGTCACCGGCAACGTGGTGGAATTCGGTTTCGGTCCCGGGGACGCCGGTTTCGATCGCGTGCTGTCGATCGAGATGTTCGAGCACATGAAGAACTACGGAAAACTGCTCGCGAAAATCGCGCGCTGGATGCGCGACGACGGCAAGCTCTTCGTGCACATCTTCGCGCACAAGCTCCTCGCCTATCACTTCGCGGTGCGCGACGACACCGACTGGATGTCACGCCATTTCTTCACTGGCGGCACGATGCCGTCGGCCGATCTCCTGCTGCGGTTCCAGGACGACATGCGCATCGCACGCCAATGGTGGCTCGACGGCACCCACTACGCGCGCACGGCCAACCAGTGGCTCGCTTCGCTCGACGCCGCACGCAGCCGGATCATGCCGATTTTCGACACCGTCTACGGCGCCGACGCGCACATCTGGTTCCAGCGCTGGCGAATGTTCTACATGGCCGTGGCCGAACTGTTCGGCTATGCCGACGGGCAGGAATGGGGCATCGCCCACTACCTGTTCGACAAGCGCCGGGGCCGCGCGTGAGGTCCGCCATGTCGTACCGGCTTCTGCGCAGCATCGCCATCACGGTCGTGACGGCGCTCGCGCTCGGCGCCGCCGGCTGCTCGGGAAATCCGCAAAACCCGAATCCGCGCGCCGGCGTTCCGCTGTCGACCGTGCCCGTCGACCTGCCGCGCTACATGGGCCGCTGGTATGTGATCGCCAACATTCCGTATTTCGCGGAACGCGATTACGTCGGCAGCCGGGCCGAGTGGAGCCTGCGCGAAGACGGCCGGATCGACGACGTCTTCGTCGGCCGCAAGGGCGGCTTCGACCGGCCCGAGAAGCACTATCGATTCGTCGATGCCGTGAAGCCGGGCAGCGGTGGCGGCGAATGGCGCGTGCGGCTGTTCTGGCCGGTGTACGTCACGCAGTTGACACTCTACGTCGACCCGGACTACCGGTACACGCTCCTCGGCTACCCGGGCAAGACGCTCGGCTGGATCTTCTCGCGCGAGCCGACGATGGACGACGCCACCTATCGCTCGCTGCTCGCGCGGCTGGATGCGATGGGTTACGACACGTCGCGCTTCAGGCGCGTGCCGCAAATGCCCGAGCAGATCGGCAAGCCTGGCTTCGCGTCGCCCGGCGATCACGAATGACGGCCACACGTGCATCCGCGGCGTGCCGAGCCTCGTATATCCGCACATGTCATTACCGATCCTGCTCTTGTGACTGACGGAGACCATTCACGATGCACCCGGAACTCTCAGTGTCGCCGCCTGGCCGGCGGATCGCAGTCGTCGGCGCCGGCATTGCGGGCCTCGCAAGCGCGTACCTGCTGGCCCGCCGTCACCGCGTGACGCTGTTCGAGGCCGCCGACTATCTCGGCGGTCACACGCACACAGTCGACGTCGACGTCGACGGCGCACGCCACCCCGTCGACACGGGATTCCTCGTGTTCAACGACCGGACCTATCCGAACCTGATCGCGCTGTTCGACGAACTCGGCGTGGCCGCCCATTCGACCGACATGTCGTTTTCGGTTTCGGTCGACGGCGGCCGGCTCGAATGGGCCGGCAGCAACCTGAACACGGTGTTCGCGCAACGACGCAACCTGTTCTCGCCGACCTTTCTCGGGATGTTGCGCGACATCCTGCGCTTCAACGCGTCCGCGCACGATCACCTCGAATCGGCGAGCCGGGAGCGTCTTTCGGTCGGGGAACTGCTCATGGCCGGCGGCTACGGCGCATCGTTCCAGCATCACTACCTGCTGCCGATGGCGGCCGCGATCTGGTCGAGCGCGGCCAACGACGTCCTGCGGTTTCCGGCGGCGACGTTCCTGCGCTTCTGCCTGAATCACGCGTTGTTGCAGGTCAACAACCGGCCGACCTGGCGCACCGTCGCGGGCGGCGCGCGGCAGTACGTCGAGCGCATCGCCGCGACGCTCGACGACGTGCGCGTGAATACGCCGGTCCGTGCGATACGGCGCGACGACGCGGGCGTGACGGTGGCTACCGACACGGCCGGTCACGAGCGTTTCGACGCAGTCGTGCTCGCGTGCCATGCGCCGACCAGCCTGCGGCTGCTCGCGGATGCCAGCAACGCCGAGCGCGAGGTGCTCGGCGCCGTGCGCTACCAGCACAACGTCGCGGTGCTCCATACCGATACGGCGTTGCTGCCGCGTCGGCGGCGCGTGTGGTCGGCGTGGAACTACCTGAGCGGCCAGCCGAGGCGCAACGGCGGCGAATCGCCAGTGTGCGTGAGCTACCTGCTCAACCAGTTGCAGCCGCTGCCGTTCCGCTCGCCGGTCGTCGTCACATTGAATCCGGTCGACGATCCCGCGCCCGATACCCAGCTCGGCCGCTACGATTACGAGCACCCGCTGCTCGACCTCGCGGCCGTGGATGCGCAGCATCGTCTGCCGATGCTGCAAGGGCGGCGCAATACGTGGTTTGCGGGAGCGTGGACGGGCTACGGGTTCCATGAGGATGGACTGAAATCGGCGTTGCGCGTGGTCCGCGACTTCGGCATCGCGCCGGCCTGGGCTCGCCCATGAACGCGCCCTTTGCTCGCGACGGCATGGCCGTCCGGCTTCTCGTCGGCACCGTGATGCATGAACGGCTGCGGCCCGTACGCCATGCATTCACGTATCCGCTCTTCCAGGTCTGCTGCGACGTCGAACGGCTGGATGAAATCGATGGCAACTGGTTCGGTATCGATCGCTGGCGCCCGCTCGGGCTCGCGTTGCGTGACTACGGCCCCCGCGATGGCCGGGCGCTCGGGCCATGGATGCGCGATCTCCTCGCGCAAGCCGGCATTCCCGCCGACGGCCGGATCTGGCTGCAGACGATTCCCCGCATCTTCGGCTATGCGTTCAACCCGGTGAGCTTCTGGTACTGCTACGACAGCGCGGACCGGCTTCGCGCGCTGTATGCGGATGTGCGCAACACGTTCGGTGCGCACCACGGCTACCTGCTGAGTGCGATGCACCACGCGCCGATCGAAGCCGACACCGTGCTCGTCTGCCGCAAGACGTTTCATGTCTCGCCGTTTTGCGATGTCGTCGGCAATTATGCGTTTCGCGTGCGTCAGCGCGACGATCACCTGAGCGTTGCGATCGACTATCGCGACGACGACGGTCTGCTGCTGCGCACCGCGATCGGCATGCGGTCCGCGCCACTGACAGCGGCACGCGCGTGGCGCGTGCTGGCCCGGCAGCCGCTGAATGCGATCAACGTCGTCCTTCGCATCCATTGGCATGCGCTGCGGCTGTGGCTCGCGCGCGTGCCGTTTTACGGCAAGGCGCCCCCGGGCCGTTCTTCTGCGCCCGATCCGTCCTTGTCCCGTTTGCCGGGCGCGTCGTCAAGCGAGCGCGCGGCGATGTCCGATCACGAGGCTCGTCCATGACCCGGCTGCGACTGTTGTCTCCCGCATCGCAACCTGCCATGCCGCTCTCGGCCCGATGGTTCATCGCGCTGCTACGGCGCATCCACGACGGTCATCTGACGCTCGTGACACCCGAAGGCACACAACATGTCTTTGGCGATCCGCACTGCCAGCCGGCCGCGACGCTGCAGATCCGCGACTGGCGGGCCTGCCGTGCGATCCTGCGCGCGGGCGACATCGGCTTTGCCGACGCGTATCGCGCAGGCTGGATCGATACGCCCGATCTCGTCGCGCTGCTGCGCGTCGCGATCCGCAACCAGCCGGTGATGGCCAGGACAGTCACCGGCGGCCGCGTGGCACGCATCTGGTACGCGCTGCGTCACCGGCTGAGGATGAATACGCGGGCGGGCAGCCGCCGCAACATCCACGCGCACTACGATCTGGGCAACGACTTTTACGGATTGTGGCTCGACGACACGTGGACGTATTCGAGCGCATGCTTCGACGGCGACGCGCAGCGTTCGCTCGCCGACGCGCAAACGGCGAAGTATCAGCGCATCGTCGATTCGCTCGGCCTGCGCGCCGGCATGCGCGTGCTCGAGATCGGCTGCGGCTGGGGCGGGTTCGCCGTGCATGCCGCACGGCAAGGCATCCGCGTGCATGGCGTCACCATCTCGCAGGCGCAATACGCGCTGGCCCGCGAGCGCATTGCGCGCGACCGGCTGTCCGATCGGGTCACTCTCGAATTGCGCGACTATCGCGACGTCGACGGCCAATACGACGCGATCGTGTCGATCGAGATGTTCGAGGCCGTGGGAGAAACGTTCTGGCCGGTGTACTTCGACACGCTCAGGCAGCGCCTGAAGCCCGGTGCTCGCGCGCTGATTCAATCGATCACGATCGTCGAGTCGCAATTCGACGCGTACCGCACGTCAAGCGACTTCATTCGCGAGTTCATCTTTCCCGGCGGGATGCTGCCGAGCCCGGAGCGCTTCGTCGATGCGGCACGGCGGGCCGGCCTGGCCGCCGAACCGGTGCTCGCGTTCGGCGACGACTACGCGCGCACGCTGCGCACCTGGCGGGCCACGTTCGAGGCACGCATCGACTCGGTGCGCGCACAACGGTTCGACGAGACCTTCGTGCGCACCTGGCGCCTCTATCTCGCCTATTGCGAAGCGGGATTTGCCGAGCGGCGGACCGACGTGATGCATTTCATCGTGTCGTCGGGCGGCTGACATGAGGCGCCGGCTTGCAATGCTCGTCGCGGCAGCGGCGCTGACCGCGCCGCAGTTCGCCGGCGCGAACTGCGTCGACGATATCCCATCCGCGCGACTGATCGGATCCGGCCAGTTCTGCATACTGGGCATCTGTTTATACGAAGCTCGGCTGTGGGCGCCCCGGCCCCCCGGCGCGTTCGACACGCCGTTTGCGTTGTCGCTGACCTACCGTCACGACGTGAAAGGCGAGCGGCTCGTCTCGACGGGCATGGACGAGATCGAGCGCCTCGCATCCGCGCCGTTGCCGGCTGCGACGCTCGATGCATGGCGCCGCGATATCGAACGGGCGTTCACCGACGTATCGCGCGGCGACGTGCTTTGCGGCGTGTATTTTCCCGAGCGAGGCGCACGCTTCTACACCAACGGCCGCCTCACGGCCGACGTGACCGACCCGGCGTTCGCGCGCGCGTTCTTCGCGATCTGGCTCGACCCGCGCACGCGGGCAAAATCGTTGCGCCGTCAGTTACTGGGCGACGACGCGCGCTGATTCGACGGTGAGCGATGGCGACCGGTCCACCGTCCCGCTGCCGACAGCATCGATCGACGGAACAGTTCGCAGGCGATCCTTCTCGACGCGTGATTCGCCATGGTCAACAAGAAGCACTTGCCTGAAAAGATATGCGAGGCCTGCGGCTTGCCTTTCAGCTGGAGAAAGAAATGGAAGGCGGTTTGGGACGAAGTCCGATATTGCTCGGCGCGTTGCCGCCGGAATCGGCGGTCACCCTCCAGCATGAAGACGAACGCTTCACGTCGCTGAATACGCATTGACGAACCGATCGCGAGCAGCGCGCGGGCCCGGGTAGCGCTTCTATCGGCCCGAGACGACATGCCCGCCGGTGTTTCGGTTCACCGGGATCGATCGGCGCCGGCGCGCTCGTCAGCGCAGCCCATCCCCCGCCCCCGCGGCCGCCTGGACCGGAGCATGCACGGTCGCCCGCAAGCGATTCACTCCGCTCCGTCTCGGTTGCATGACGCTTGCCCAAACGGCTAGGCATCGGATTCCACCGCATCGACACGAAAACTCGAGACAAGATGGATAAATGCATCGGAATCTCACGCTTTCCGGCGCACTTTATGGCCGCTCGCACATCTACCGCCCGCCAATCCAGCGACTTCGAAAGTCGTTTCGTATGCGTTATCAACACGCTACCTCCTTCTTTTAACGAGCATTTTCGCGCTGTTATCGCCATTTTTCGACACATCAACGACGGGTGACACATAATTTTCCGGTACAAATCATAAAATGAATCGCTTTTACGCTTCACTTTTCCGGAAATTTGCATACAATCCAGCTGTGACGCATCAATCGACCAAGGGAGGCCCCGTGCCAACACGCAATCCCGACATCAAGCCGCGCCGGTTTCCGGCCTGTCCGGCTTCATTGATGGCGCGCGTGGCCGTCGCCACGGCACGCACCCCGTCACACCACACCGGTGCGGCGCCCGGCTGGCCGGTTGCGTCGCGCTTGCGGGTCGCCGCACAGCAACGCGGCCAACGCTGTCGGCGCCGCTCGCCGCTGGCGGCCGACCGGTGTGCAAGCGCCGGTCCGAACGGCGCGCTGCTCGAACGGCGACCGAACACCATCGCGGCTCGCACGTATCCGACGCTGCTCGTCACGGGCGGTCTGACTGCATCCGACGAAACGGTCGAGCGAGTCGGCCTGCACGTCAGCGAGCGCGTCGAATCGGTGTCGCAGGCGCTGCGGCAGCCCGGCCTTGCTGTCGACGCCCTGATCGCCGAGGTCACGTCGTTGCATAGGGATCTGGCGACCCAGTTCGTGTCACTGGCACGCGCGCGCCGAGTTCGCGCGGCCGCGATCGTCTATGAGTACGGCAGCGCACAAGCCCTCTCGGTGGTCCGCCTTGCAGGCTTCCACCTGTTTCGCTCGGTCGGCGGCCGCATCGACCAGGCGTTCGTTCTGGCGAAGTTGCAACAATCCGTCGCCGTCACGCTCGCAGCGAAGCCGGCGGCGAAGGACCCGATATTGCGGTTCCGCCGGGACGCCGACGGCTGGGTCCGGGCAGCGCCGATCGGCCCGTCGTGCGCGATCCGAGCCGGATCTCCGGTGACGCTACCGGGTCGCCATGCACGCCCGCGCGCGTGCAGGTGAACGTCACCCGATGGGCGCGGCGCCGAAATGGCGGCGGCGGCGTTCGCACGATTTTTACCCGAGGAACACAAGCAAACCATCGTATCGCCTCAGTCGCGATCCATCTCGTCACCACCCAACCTCGAGAAACGAACCGAAATGGGAAATCTGATCGACGCTCCCGAGCACACCTTGACTGCGATCGACGAGGGCACGCCTCTGTCGCACATCATTCGTCGTCGGCTCGAGAACGCGGGCGCGCGCTTCCATGCAAACGACAACATCGCCGCGCACCTGCGTGACGGCGAGTTGGATGCGTTGCAAAACGAAGTCGCGCAGGGAATGGAAACCGTGCTGCGCTCGCTCGTGATCGACGTCGACAACGACCACAACACCCGCGAAACCGCGCAGCGCGTCGCGAAGATGTTCATCCGCGAAGTATTCGCGGGCCGCTACGACGCGGCACCGTCCGTCACCGAATTCCCGAACGTCGAGCGGCTGGACGAGCTCCTGATCGTCGGGCCGCTGCGCGTGCGCAGTGCCTGCTCGCATCATCTTTGCCCGATCATGGGCCGCATCTGGATCGGCGTACTGCCTAACGCCACGTCGAATCTGATCGGCCTGTCGAAGTATGGAAGGCTGGTGAACTGGGTCATGATGCGCCCGCAGATCCAGGAGGAAGCGGTCAAGCAGATTGCCGACCTCCTCGAATCGCGCATCTCGCCCGACGGGCTTGCCGTCGTACTCGAGGCCGAGCACTTCTGCATGCATTGGCGCGGCACCAAGGACGACCAGGCAAAAATGACCAACAGCGTGATGCGCGGAAAATTTCTCGCGGACGCGTCGCTTCGCCGAGAGTTTCTCGCCTTGTTGTCCGGAAAGAATGCGTAAAGCGCGCGGCAGGCATTCGCGACGAACGCGCCGGCACAGTGCCCGGCCATGATCCGCGCCCGCTCGTCACCCGGGGCGCGCAACAGCAGGAGGCTCAAAGCCATGTGGAGTTCCCGATGAACTGTTCGCACGATTCACTCCGCCCGTCCTCCGGCCAGGGTCGATCGACGACGCTGCATTCAGGCAGGCGGCAACGCCGGGGCGCGTCCCGCGGGCGGTCGCGCCCTGGCGGCAGAACCGAATTCACCGCCGAGGCGGTCGTTCAGCCCCCCGAAGCATCCGACGCGCATGCGGAACTCGACCAATTGCTGTCTCGCGTCGCCGCGGGCGACGAGCACGCGTTCGCACAGCTGTATCGATTGACGGCTGCACGGTTGTACGGCGCGATCGTCCGGATGGTCCGCGACCGCCACGAAGCGGAAGACCTGCTTCAGGACGTGTTCACGACGGCGTGGCGTCGCGCCGATTCATTCGACGCAAGACGCGGCACGGCGATGACATGGCTGATGACGCTCGCGCGCAATCGGACCATCGACCGGATCAGGCAGCACCGGGAGCTTCCGCTCGACGACGAGCTGGCACTGTCGATCCCCGACGAAAGCCCGACGCCCGATCTCGGCGCGCAGGCGAGTCAGGATCGCCTGCGCCTGGAGCGCGGGCTCGCGCATCTCGGCGAGCGGCAGGCGTATGTGCTGCGAGAAGCGTTTCACGGCGGCGCATCGTATGCAGAGTTGGCCGAACGCATGCAGGTGCCGCTCGGCACGATGAAGAGCTGGATTCGCCGCAGCCTGATGCGACTCAGGGTCTATCTCGAGCAATGAGCGGGCGAGTCACTTCGCGGTTCGATCGCGCTGCGCGGGTCGGAGCAAGCGACGGCTGCGATCCGCGCCGCCGTCGGATCGGCATTGGCCGCGGCGGGCGGCCGAGTGTTGCGCGCGAGTTCGACGGGCCTTTGAGCGCCCTGTTGAGAATTACGTAAATCATGACATCACCAAGGCTCGACTTGCTTCCTGCAAGCAGCGATGATCAATTTGCGCTTCCGGCCGCTCTTGAGCCTGCATCGAGCGGTGTGCTTCAGTTCGGCCAAGTCGTTGAGGCAGAAGTTGGCCAAGGCGTGCCGCTTGAGCCAGGCCCAGAGGTATTCGACTGGATTCAGGTCTGGCGCGTAATCAGGCAGCCGTGTGCGTAGCTTCGCCCAATTTGCCCATCGACCGCCCCTCCATTCACCGTGATGACTGTATAACGCGCGCAGAGAACCCGCTGTCGTGGATTTAGTAAATCTCAATAGAATCCGTCGACGCACCGAGACTGCGCGCCCGGCTGACGTGCGACGGCACCGACGCTGCCGCTTTCGCAGCATTCCAGCTGCACCTCGCTTCGCGAACGCTATTTTTGGATCAAATTCCACACATTGAATCACTTTCCTGCTTCATACTTCATCCAAACTGCGTACACTTCCGGGACAACCATCCATCGACTTCAGGAGAGCAACGATGCCCCCTCGCAAGGATCGCGACACGCCTCACCGCTATCGCAGCGGCGAGGCCGCGCGCCTGGCGCGCATGCCGGCAGCAACGCTGAGGATCTGGGAGAGGCGCTATGGCGTGGTTGCTCCGCCCAAAACGCCGTCCGGACAACGGATGTACTCGGACGACGACGTACAGCGCATCCGCCTGCTGAAGGCACTCGTCAATCAGGGCCACGCGATCGGCACGATCGCAGGCCTGAGTCGCGAGGACCTCGAAGCGTTGTCGCTGACAAGTACACGCGGCCCGGCACTGCCCGAGAAGGGGGTGAGCCTCGCGGTCGTCGGCGCGCTTCCGATTTCGGAATCGGCCGTCGAGCGAATGGGCATCCGGATCGCCGTGAGGCTCGACTCGATCGACGACGCGAGCGAGCACGCGGGTACGTCTGCGGACGCCCTGATCGCGACGACCACGTCGCTTCATGAGGATGTCGTGTCGCAGCTCTCTGCCGTGGCGCAAAAGCTCAATGCGCAGGCCGTGGCCGTCGTGTACGCATTCGGCACCGCGGAGGCAATCGAGCTGGCGCGGCTGTCGGGGTTCGAGCTGTTCCGGTCGACGGAAGGCCAGACCAACCCCGCATCCATCGTTTCGAAACTGGCGCAAGCCGTCGTCAAGGCACGCCAGTCGAACGACGCCGATCGCGGGCTTTGGCTGCGCACGCGGCGACGCTTCGACGAAGCGACGCTCGCGTCGCTCGGCGGCCTGTCCACCACCGTCAAGTGCGAGTGCCCACGTCACCTCTCGGAACTGATCATGCAGCTCGGCGCGTTCGAGCGATACAGTGACGAATGCGTGTCGCGCTCGCCCGCCGATGCGCTGCTGCACCGCCACCTCGGAGACGCAGCGAACCGGGCGGCCGAATTGCTCGAGACGGCGCTTGCCGTCATCCTTCGCGAAGAGGGACTGGGCGGAACGACGCCAGATATGAAGGCGCTATAGCGCGGCAAGCGCCGCCGATCGGGCCGACCGGCTCGCGACGAAACCCGGCACTTCCGCGCTTCACGCTTGCCAGGCACTGCGTCGCGCGCGATGTGCGAGCGGCGAGCGGCGAGCGGCGAGCGGCGAGCGGCGAGCGGCGAGCGGCGAGCGGCGAGCGGCGAGCGGAAGCCTATCGCGACTCATTCACCGCCGCTTGCCTGCCTGACAGGCGACGCTCCTCAAGCGACCGTGCGCGCGTGCAACGCAGCGTCTTCTTCGATCACCGCGCCGAAACGGCCGAGGGCGTCGCCGTGCCCGATGCCGTCGCCTGCCCGCTCGCGGTTCCAGCGTGCGACGCCTGCGCGGCGCGATCGACGAACGCGGAGAGATCGTCGAGCACCGATGCCCTGCCCCGCAACGGCGCGCCCAGCACACCGACGATCGTCGCATGGCTGACGTTGTCGTAACGCATGACCGCGACCCTGTCGCCCGCGTTCTGCAACGCGCGGGCGAAGCGGTACGTGTTGCCCGGCTCGACTACCGTGTCGTTCTCTGCAATGGCCAGCCACATCGGCGGCTCGGCCCCCTGGATGAATCGAATCGGCTGGCTCGCGGCGCGCGCATCCTGCGGGAATATCCGTTCAAGCGTTGCATCACGCAGCGGCAGGAAATCATAAGCCCCGGCCAGCCCGATCACGCCGGCAATATCGCTCTTGTGCATGTGCCGGGCCGCCAGATAGCGGCCGTCGGTCGCAAGCAAGGCGGCAATCTGCGCGCCCGCAGAGTGCCCCATCAGAAACAGGCGACGCGGATCGCCGCCGAACAAAGCCGCGTGCTCGCGCGCCCACGCCACCGCTTGCGCGGCATCGTCGACGAAACCGGGAAAGGTGGTCGCCGGATACGTCCGGTAGTCAGGCAACACCGCAACAAAACCCCTCGATGCCAGTGCCTCGCCCACGAACAGGTAGTCCTTGCGCTCTCCCGACTGCCAGCTTCCGCCGTAAAAGAACACGACGACCGGCACGCCCGCATTCGCATCGGCCGGCCAGTCGTCCACGACGCGGGCGGGCACGTAAACGTCGAGCACGTGGCGCTCACCGGGCCCGTACGGAATATCCGCAAACAGACGGAATGTGTATCGCGGCGTCAGCGCGTTCAGGAGCCGCGCCGGCCTGCACGCGGCGAGCAGGCCCATCGCGAGCAGCACCGTCAGCACGGCCAGTCCCACTTTGATGTTCATGCAAATCTCCGTAACTGAAGATTCCGCGCAAATACGGCGCCTGATATGAGGCTCTACGGAACGCGCGCGACAGCGGATGCATGCGCCGCACGGCAGCGGACCGCCGCCGTTCCCCGGGGCCGCGACCCGATGTCCGTCCGGCAGGCTGCCGGTGCGCGCGGCCGCCCGGCGCGCGGACCGGCAATCCCGTCCGGATTGCCCCTTTGCAAGCTGCATCCGCCGGCAACGCAGCGTCGTATAAAGAACTGGATACGAGAACGAAACCTGAATGCCGACAACCGCTCCCCGCAAAGTCGTCGTCCGCGAACGGACGCGCTCTTTCGACGATACAGCGTCGTATGCCATGAACGTATTGCGTGCCGCTCTCCCCGTGCTGCGCCGCGTGCCACGCGGCGCGACCGGTTTCGCGCATTGTCGCGCGCGCGGCAGCGCTTCGCCCGATGCATGCCCGTGTGCCGTCGATACATGCGGCAAGGTGAGCATGCCGATACCGATGTCGCGCGAACTATCATGACCCGTGTGCCGAATCGAGGACCGTCCAGCATGCCCGCACCGGGCGCCGCCCGCATGTACGTGTATCTCGCGGCGACCCAGATCGGATGGCTGGTCTGCGTGATGACGGCTGCATCGCACCACGCCGCGTGGGGTGTCGCCTATGCGCTGATCGCGACGGCGGGCCATCTGCTGTACGCGCATCGACCGTCATGCGAGGCGCGGCTCGTGGTAACGGTCACGGTGTCCGGATGGTTGTGGGACAGCGCCGTGGCCCATTCCGGCCTGCTCGAGTATCCGAACGGTGTGCTGCTCGCGGATACGGCGCCGTACTGGCTCGCCGGGCTGTGGGCGCTGTTCGCGATCCAGCTCAATACGCTGCTGCGCTGGCTCAGGTATCGACCGCTCGTCTCGATGCTCGTCGGCGCACTCGCCGGTCCGGCGTCGTTTCGCGCGGGAGCGGCGCTGGGCGCCGTTCATTTCAGGGAGCCGGCTGCAGCGCTCGTCGTCACCGCAACCGGCTGGGCGTTCATCTTGCCCGCTGCGCTCGCGATCGCACGGCGCTGGGACGGAATGACCCCCGCTTCTGCGCCCGCGAGCGGCCGCGACGGCATGTACGACACCCGCACCGGCTAAAGGCAGCGAGCGTTCGAACCGAACCCGCGGCACGTTCGCATCGTCTGCGATGCCTGCTTCCATCACTTACGCAACTTCTCACGCAAAGCCAATGACACGCTCCGAATTGCCGCATCAATCCCGCCCCGTCGTCGTATGGTTTCGCGACGACCAACGGCTCGACGACAATCCCGCCCTGACTCACGCGGTCGGCACCGGCCATCCCGTCGTCTGCGTGTACGTGCACGACCCCGCGCCGAAATCCGGGCGTGCCATGGGCGGAGCGCAACGGTGGTGGCTGCACGAGTCCCTGAGCAAGCTCGATGACTCACTTTCCGCGCTGGGCGGCTCGCTGATCGTGCTGCGCGGCAACGAGCAGGAAGCCATCACGAACTTCGCCATCGCGATCCAGGCGGCGATGGTCGTCTGGAATCGTCGTTACTCGAAAGTGCACACCGAAATCGACGCATCGATCAAGAAAGACTTGAGCAGCCGCGGAATCGACGTGTCGACATTCAATGGCCATCTGTTGCGCGAACCCTGGACGGTGACGACCCGCGAAGGCTTGCCGTTTCAGGTCTTCAGTGCGTACTGGCGAGCCGCGTGTCGCGATGATTTTTGTCCGCCGGCTCCGCTGGCGGCCCCGTCGCTCATCGCGTTTTTCCCGGTTCCCGAACGCGTCACGCCGGATGTCAGCACGCTTCGGGCGCTCGCACTCCAGCCGACGGCACCCGACCGGGCGGACGGGCTGCGTCTGACCTGGCGCTGCGGCGAGGAAGCCGCTCGACAACGTCTCGATGCCTTCCTGGACGACGCGCTTCACGACTATGCCGGCATGCGCGATTTCCCGGCCGCTCATGCGACGAGCCGGCTCTCGCCCTATCTGCGCTTCGGCAACATATCGGTTCGGCAAGTGTGGCATGCGGCATTGTCGGCGGCGAACGCGATGCGCAGCACGCGCGCGGCGCGTATCGACGCTTCGAAAGGCGGGCCGTTGAACAAATTCCTCAGCGAAATCGGATGGCGAGAATTCTCGTATCACCTGCTCTATCACTTCCCGCCGCTGCATCAGGTCAATTTCCGGCGTCAGTTCGATTCGATGCCGTGGCGCGACGACCCGGAGGCACTGCGCAAATGGCAGACGGGGCACACTGGTTATCCGCTCGTCGATGCCGGCATGCGCGAGCTTTGGCACACCGGCTGGATGCACAACCGGGTGCGCATGGTCGTGGCGTCATTCCTGTCGAAGCACCTGTTGATCGACTGGCGCGCGGGCGAAACGTGGTTCTGGGATACGCTCGTTGACGCGGATGAAGCCAGCAACCCCGCAGGCTGGCAATGGGTCTCGGGTAGCGGAGCCGACGCGGCGCCGTATTTCCGCATCTTCAACCCGGTTCTGCAGGGGCAAAAATTCGATCCGCAAGGCGAATACACACGACACTGGGTGCCCGAGCTCTCGAAGATGTCAGCCGAAGCCATCCATGCCCCATGGATGGCTTCGGCTGAACAGCTGCACGACGCGTCCGTCGGTCTCGGCAGGAGTTATCCGTTTCCGATCGTGGACCATCAAGTCGCACGCGCGCGCGCCCTTGAATCCGTCAAACGCATCGACCAGGAAAACGACGCGTAGCCGTATGTCAGGCTCGACCTGTCGATGCGCGGACCGCGACAGCCCGAGCCGCTGCTACGCGTTCGAACGTACAGTTGAAGGGGGGCGACGTCTGTCGCTGGCTACGGATATCAGCCTATGTCGATGTTCCAGCGGCTTGTCGGTTCAATCGATTTTTTCTGAAAGCCGGATTGATATGCAATCCTGCCAATCACGCTCCCTCGGGATAATCGACTCAACCGGCTCCGGCCCATCTTGCCCGACGCGAACCAGGCCGCATTGTCTTCCACGTTCTGAACCGAGCCAGCGTTCGGCATGACACCACTATCGTCACCCCAGGCTGGCCCACACCCTTGCGCCGACGCTTCGCGCATCGTTCCGCTGCAACCTGCGCATGACGCTGTGCCGACATAACTCGCCATGCGTTCATCGAGTGGACTCGCGCCACTCGATGCTTTCAGGTCTCCCGGTGCGCTCAGAAATTGTGGCGCAAACCGACACGTGCCGCAGTTTGCATGCGACTTGACGAAGGCGTGAAGCTGTAGCCGATAACGGCATCGACGCCCTCGGACGCGCGAACCCAATCCACGCCGGCGTAAACATCGGTTGCCTTCGACAACAAATAGTGTGCGCCAGCGGACACCTGATGCCAGTGATGGTCTTCAAACGTCGTGTACTGGTAACCCGCTACGAGAGAAAGCGGTGCCGTGACCTGATAAATTCCGCCGCCTTCGTAGACCAACATCGATGACGAGTTACCGTAACCTTTAAGAACGGTGTCACTGAAGTCGCCCTTGACCGTGAGCTTACCGAAGGCATATTGGGCGCCGATCCCGAAGATCGACTGTGAATCGACCTTGAACGGCGTGCTTGAGTACAGGCTCGTGACTGCACCCGTCGCCGGATCGACCGTCGCAACCGCCTGCCCGAGCATTGTTTTGACGCCGATTTTGGCGTAAGGATCAAGACCGGAAATACCTCGTGGCGAGTTCAGGTGCGTGTAGTTGCCGCCTGCTGAAAAATCGCCGGCCGTATAGGTCGCGCCCACGCTCCATGCACTGCCATCCCGGAAGTTGCCCGCGGTGTTGCTGAAGGAATACATGCCTCCGACCACGAGTCCGTGAAAGTCGTTGCTCACAAACTTGACTGCATTGTTCATATTATCGCCACCCTGACGATCGAAGTCGCCCTGATGAACGCCGTAGCCATTGGCGAACGCGCTGACGTTGTAATTCGACGTGAAATCGAAAGCGAAATCCCGCTGGTTTCCAAGCGTCAACGTACCGATACCATTACTCAGTCCGACATATGCGGCCCGCCCGAACAGAGCGCCTCCCTGGTGAAGCTTGCCCGTGCCAAGCCCGAAACCATTTTCGAGCCTGAACACGGCCTTGTTGCCCCCTCCGAGATCTTCGGTACCCTTGAACCCCAGGCGATTGGCGTACGAAACGCCATCGTCGAACAAATAGGCGTGTGAGCCCCCGGTGTTACTGACGTACGTCAGCCCGGCATCCAGGATGCCATAGATCGTTACCGAACTTTGTGCGAAAACCGGTACGCTTGCGATGGCGCATATGGCACCGGCGATTGCATGCTTCTTCATCATCCTCATCCCTTTCGATTACCTGTTCAGGGGTAGCCGCTCCACACCTGACAGATCCGCTTGTAATTGGAAACTTGACAGCAGTCCTTATCAAACTGTTCGAATCTACATTTTCTCCCCCACATCCGAATCGGACACCTGTTTCGCCTTTTCTCTCAGACCCTGCTCTGCCCGCCGTCGATATTCAGCGGGTTACGCGTCGTGCGGACTTTTCAGATGCGCAAGGGATCCGTACAGTTCGATGAGTCTGGAATACTCCGCGGCATCGTAGAAACCGCATTTTCCGCGACCGAACTCCTTGGCCACTTCGACGATGAACCTGACAGTCAGCGCGATGTCCGTCTCGTGACTTGCGCCAGTTGCGCACCCCGGAACCATACTTTCAGCGGTAATCGCGACGCCGACGACCGGCGCACTCGTGGCGATCGAAGGCTGCAGAATACTGTTGAGGTGATACACCCCATTGCCGTACGGCGTGATGTCCTGCGTAGTGATCGGAAACGTCACCGCCGGTCGTCCGCTCGTGATTTCCATGATCCGCAGCAAGTCTTCCGATACGCGCAGGATGTATCCATCCTTCACCGTTGGCGAAATCGCATAGCCTTTGTGATTGATGATGCGATTACCCTTCGTCGTATCGACCGACAGCACCGCGTCCATTTCCGACCACACTTCATGGGCATTGAACACTTCCGGGGGAACAGGTGAATCCATGAAATCCACGGGTTCGCGGGGCAACGTCGGCGCATCGGGGCAAATGTGCGTGGTGATGAACACGTCACCATCGAGAACATCTTCATGCCGACGCATCTGGGCGAGCTTGAGTGCCGACGCAACCGCTGCGATCGCTCCGTCCGCGTCGGAGACCAGCCCGATGCGGGACGGACGCGCACCGATTCCGCCCAGGCGGCCCACGATGCCCAGACTTGGCGCGGTGCCGCCTTTGCGTTTTCCGCACTTTCCCGGGACGGTGATCTTGACGAAGTCGGTTGCCCCCTTGTCACCGGCAAATTTCGAGACTTCCACGGCAACACCATGGCTGCAGTACGGTTCGAACAGGTCAATAACCGTTTGACCCGACGCGTAGCCGCTATCCAATGCTTCAAAAACTTCCAGAGTTTGGTTGAGACTCATCGAACTTCTTCCATTCAGGTTTGGTTTAATGCTTTTGCTTCAATGACTCAGCCTGCGCGGCTCGCGATCAGGGAATCGCCAAAGCTGTAGAGTGCATCGCCCGCGATCATGCCTGCCGCGAAGACCTCCATCCGTTTCTGCGTCTCCGAACTTGCTTTCCGCTCAATGACGATCCGTACCGCAAGTCCGGCCAGTACCGCCCAGCCGGCCGCCGGGTAGGCGATCAGCAGACCCGTGGCGAATAGCACGCCCAACTGCCGTTTCGGGCCGCCCAGCAGTTGAAGCGCCGCGCCAGCGAGCGACCAGAGAATCAACGCATGCATGACAGTGGGAGCAATCCCGGCCTTGATCGTAGCGACATATACCTTGGCAACGGGCGGCACCTGTCCGTGCGCAAAGAAAATGAAGTGAGCGAGGTAGGCGACAGGAATTGCAATCACGAATGCGATCATGGCCGCCAGTAGCTGCTGACGCCGTCCCGCGAGTTCGAATGCGGGATCTTTGCCTTCACCGCGAAGCACGAATCCTGCTTTCAGATCGAAGCCCATGTCTGCGAAAGCGGGGCCCGTTGCCGCCGAGAAGCCGCAGAGTACGACGAGCGCGACCGGTGGAAATCCGATCAGCATGCCCACGAGCAGCGTAATCAGTGCGACGGCAAAAGCAGGAAACCAGCCGGAATGCATTGCTGCGATACCCACGATCAACTCGTGAACGAAGGCCGCAAAGGCGGCATAGGCGATGAATGCGACCAGCATTCCGGGCGACATACCCGCATAGAGGCCGCTTCCCAGGGAGATGAGTCCTGCAAGACCAACGTAAGCGATGCCGCCAAATTCGATGGCACTGCGAAAGCTTGGGACGGAAACGGCGGAAGCGTGGGCACCCGCGTCACGCGCGACGGCCTGGGGTTTCCTGTCGCGGATAACCAGCCAGAACACCTGAAGCAACGCAACGAGGCCCGCTCCGATCATGATGCCATGCGGGATATATGCCTTGCCGATCTCCAATCCAAAAAGTGTCTGCGAGTATCCGCCGACCAGAAAGCCGACTCCCAGCATGGCGAGCGCCCAGATGTTGCCGATGAAGGCCGTGCCGAAAACCGACATCGGGATTCCCAGCCACGAGCCGAGCAGCCCCACCCCCAGCCCGGCACCCAACCAGCGTGCCTGCTTGCTCTCCGGGTCGCCTGCCTTGATGGCTTCGGCCGCAGCCACGCCGAGCGGCCATGCACCGGTCTCCGGGAAGATCTTGGTACCGAACATTCGGTAAAGCATGTAGCCGTCCAGCAGCATGGCGAGCGCAACGCCAAAGAACATCGGGACAATGAGATCTGTCCGCCCCATCACGAACGGAATGGCAATTGGCAGCAACAGACTGTTGGCAGCGCCAAAGGTAGCCGAAGAAATGGCGCTCTGCGCAAGGTTCTGGACGTGGATCGACTTGTAGCTCGAGAACATCTGCAACGGGATGCGGGCGCAGATCATCGCAACCAGCGCACCGATGATCGACGTGACCGGAGTGACGCCGACCTTCACCAGCAACTCCATGCCGATGACAGCACCAAATACACTCAATACTGCAATCAAAACCAGCGTTGCGGGCGACAAGGCCGATGGATGCCGCATCTGCTTTTCGCCATCATCCGGTACGGTATCGATTGTGGTTGTTTCCATGATGAACTTCCGAAAGTTGAAAGATGAATGCCTCGGCAATGTCACTTCGCAAGCCGACTATTTCCAGGCATATGATTTGGTATGCTTACCGTAAGAAATGCAAAATAATTTATCTAAAACTTTGTCTCTACACTCCATCGATCATCGGCAGGAGAGAGAATTGCTTCTCGTTTTTTCCGATGACCGACACGACAATCATCCCTTCGAGATCGGCCAGCTTCCGTCGATCACCGGCCCCTTGATGTAACCGAGATTGAATATCTCATTCGGCGGCAGGACGGCGACTCTTCGCGGATCGATGAAATGCAGCGCGTCCCGATCGCCCAGCACCATACCCGCGGCACCGTCGACGAGCAGCGCGGTCCCTTCGGGCAATGCAACGACGTGCTCCCGGGGATTGATCGCGAGAAACTCGACGATTCGCTCTTCCCGGCTTTCGCCGTTGTGCCCCGCGACCTTCCCGCTGATGAAATGCGGATTGATCTGAAAATGGATCAATCCGAGCGCACGCAAGGTCGGCGGCTGAACAATCGGCATATCGTTGGTCGTGCGGATCGTTGGACAAGCGACATTGCATCCGGCACTCCAGCCGATGTACGGCATGCCGTCGTTCACACGCTCCCGGATGGCGTCGACGATGCGTTCGTCATACAGACGCTTGAGCAGCGCGAACGTGTTACCCCCGCCGATCGCGATTGCCTCAGCCCCGGAAACTGCCTGAAGCGGGTCCTTCCGGTGAATCGACTCGAGTTCGAAGCCCCATTGTTCGAAAACGGGCCGTACCATTTGTTCATATTCATCGTAGGTCGACGTAATGCCACCTGCGTAAGGCACAAACAGAACGCGCTTGGCTCGCCCATTCAGCAGCAGGTCAATCTGCTCGCGTGCGTGCGCGAGATATCCGTGCGCGCCCATGCGCGAACTGCTCATTAACAGAAGATGTTTCAATATAGTTTTCCTCTATTCGAACGTCGTTCCTGGAAATGCACGAACGACGATCCTGCTCACAACATTTCGGCGACGCATTTGGCCACCAGCGTATTCGATAGAATCACCGGGCATCCTGCCTCTCGCGCTGCACGCGCACGATGACGCTGTTCGTATCCCATGCAGTCAAGCACGAGAATCTGCGCGCCGCGTTCACGTAACGTGCGCGCGGCGACTGACAATTCTCCGATGTCGTCGGAATAAGGCGATGCTGCTGCGTACAAGGCCGGTGTCGACAAAATCCGCCACTTCGCCACTTCTGTTTCGATCTGCTCCCGAAGCGGCATAACGACCCCGACTTTTTCGGATCGCGCCAGCGCGCCGATGATTGCCGGAACCATCTTGTCGGGTTCGAACAGGCGCGCCCGCTTGCACGAGAGCCCATCGAATTCGCCCGTGCACAGCAACAGGATTGACTCGCATCCTTGCGCTTCGAGCCGCACGATCTTTTCCTGCAGCGCGTTGCCGACCGCCTCCTTGTCGAGGACCACGGTCGCTCCGGAAGCAACGCGCGTAACCAGTTTCCGGCCGTTCCCGCGCGGTGCGAAGCGCACCTCCATTTCATTTCTCGTCAGCCCGTCCAGGAGTCCTGCATGGACGCACTTCACGCCGTGTGGCATGGCCGCCTCGACGACCGACGCGATGTTTTTCCGCGGCGCCTGGCCGATCGTCAGCGTAGCAAGCATCCGGTTACCCATTTGTGCCTCGATCAAGCGAACCTCGCTGCCGGATTCGTTCGAGCCCGCCGTGCGGATCGACGACGCGAAGACAGACGTCCATGTCGTGGAATCGGCACATGTCGTCGGTGCCCTCATGGGGGGCGAACCGGCCCCGTCTAAGCAACCGGATCCGATCCTGACGACCAGAACGGATCTCCGACAGTGCGGCCCAGCTGGGATGCCTGCTCCCGCGTCATCGCGGCGAGGCGTTCGATCTCGGATGGCGTGCTCATCGTGAGCGGAAACGTCAGGCTGAATGCCAGCGATTCGCCGCTGGAAGGATCGCCGACCGCGCATCCCACCGCGCCGATCCCGGACAACGATTCGTCGAGGGCGACCGAAAAGCCCGTGCGACGCGTTTCCGCGACCCGCCGCAAGAGTTCGACGACCGTATCCGGCGCCGCCGGCGCAGCCGGCGGCAATCCGGCGGCGAACCGGCGCTCGATGAATTCGTCGGTCTCGCGCGCCAGCAGCGCGCGGCCGGTCGAACCGGCCCACGCGGGCCCCCGTTGCCCGGGAAACGTGACGAAACGCAAAGGATGAATGCCCGGATGAACGCGAAGCACGACGACTTCCTGCTCATCTAGAACCGAGATGTACCCGGTATGCCCGGTCTGCTCGCACAATCCGCTCAGCGCCTTGTCCATCATGCTGAGTAATGGCGTCGACGCCCGCACCATATGCGCGAGTTCGAGCAGCATGAGAGCCGGACCGTAAGCGAGCGTCGTGGGATCGCGTTCGAGAAGCCTTTGCTCCGCCATTTGCTTCAGGACGCGCGACGCCGAGCTTTTCGGCATGTCGAGGTGCTGAACGACGTCACTGACCGTCACGGCACGTCGCAGACGAGTCAGGAGCTGGAAAATCGCGCTGGTGTTTTCGAGAGAGCTCATCATTGGTTCCATATTTTGGAACTACATTCCACAATAAGAAACATGATGAAGGGGACCGCCCTAGACAACTAGTAGGAATTTCCCGGACGGCACGCCCGTGATCCGCTCCTGTTTTAAGGTGTGCCCCTGTTGAATCGGGCGAGGCGGTCATCGCACCCGGCGCCGGCATAGTTTGCAGACGACGCCAGTTGCGAGCCGCGTATCCGCATCCAGGCGTCGTCCATACCATGACCGCCACACCGAAACCGCTGCAAACAGCGGCGGGCTTCCGTGCGCGAAGCGAAGGCGACGATCGGCTTTCGGGATCGACCGCGCCCGGCTTTATCGCGCAAACCGAACCTGCCTGCGTTTGAGGCCGCTCGCCGCCAGCACGATCAGCGATACGCCCCCGATCATCACCGTGGCCAACGCGTTCATCTCCGGATTCATCCCCAGTCGTACCCGGGAAAACACCACCAGCGGCAACGTGGTGGAACCCGGCCCGGAGAGAAACGCCGACAGGACGAGGTCGTCGAGCGAAATCGTGAACGACAACAGCCACCCGGACACGATCGCCTGAAAGATTGCCGGCAGCGTCACATGAAAGAACGCGGCGATCGGGCCGGCGCCCAGATCGAGCGCAGCCTCCTCGATTGCGACATTCAGCTCCTTCACGCGCGACTGAACGATGACCGCGACGTACGATACGCACAGTACCGTGTGCCCGATCGCCATCGTCATCCAGCCACGTCCCGACGGCCAGCCCAGACATTGCTCGAGTGCAACGAACAGCAGCAGCAGTGCGATGCCGAGCACCACTTCAGGGATGACGAGCGGGGCATTGATCAGCAGCGAAAACGCAGGCCTGCCGCGAAAGCGGTTGAAGCGCGCAAGGATGAAACCGGCCCATGTGCCGATCATGGCCGACAAGCACGCGGTGACGAACGCAATCTTCAGCGAAAGCCACGCGGCACGCAAAAGCTCGTCGTCGCGCATCAGCGCGGCATACCACCTCAACGACGCATGGGACCACACGCTTGCAAGCTTCGAATCGTTGAACGAGTATGCGATCACGCTCGCGATCGGAAAGTACAGGAATGCGAATCCGAGAACGAGCACGAATACGCTTGCCTTGCCAGTCAAGTTCCTCACGCCTCACCTCCGCGCTCGCGATTCTGGAAATGCTGAAATACCGCGATCGGCACAAGCAGCAACGCCATCATCGCAATGGTGATGGCCGCCGCCGCGGGCCAGTCCATATTGTTGAAAAATTCATCCCACATCAGTCGCCCGATCATCAACGTGTCGGACCCGCCGAGCAATTCGGGGATCACGTATTCGCCGACCGACGGAATGAACACCAGCAGGCTGCCGGCGATAATGCCGCTTCTCGCGAGCGGGATGGTCACGCGAAAGAACGCCTCCACCGGCCCCGCGCCGAGATCGTAGGCCGCCTCGATCAGGCGCATGTCCATCTTCATCAGGTGCGCGCACAACGGCATGACCATGAACGGCAGATACGAGTACACCATCCCGATGTAGACGCCGATATCGGTGTGATAGAGCCGCAGCGGCGACGCGATCAGACCGGCCGCCATCAGCGCGCGGTTGAGTATGCCGTCATCCTTGAGGATGCCGACCCACGCATAGACCCGCAGCAGAAACGACGTCCAGAACGGCAACATCACGCCGAGCAGGAGAAAATTCCTGCGCGCCGGCGACGCCCGCGAGATGCAATACGCGAACGGGAACCCGATCACGAGACACAGCACGGTCGAGATCGCCGCGATCTTCAGCGAACTCAGGTAGGTCGACACGTAGAGACTGTCGGTCACCACGTTTGCGTAATGCTGCAGGCTCAGTACGATCCGGATCAGCGAATCCGACACGACGATCGTGTCCGTGTAGGGTGGGCTTCGCAGTGCGACGTCTGAAAAACTGATCTTGAGGACCAGCAGAAATGGAATGGCGAGCACCAGCGCGAGCCAGACCGACGGGACAGCGATCGCGAGACTGCGCCGGCTCGGCACAAGCGATCCGAACCATGCCGACTTGTGTCGCAGCACAGCCGGCAACCGGCGCGGCGTCAATTGAATGCGGGAAGTGTTCATGCCGTCAGCACCATCACGTCGTCGGCGTTCCAGCAGACGGAGACTTCTTCTCCTGGAACGGGCGGGGGTTCGCTCGTCCCATCGGCGACCGACATATGCGACAGCAGCGTCCTGCCGCCCGGAAGCGCGACATGAAAGCTCGAATAGTCGCCCATGTAGACCGTATCGACGAGCGTACCGACAGCGCAATTGCGTGCGCCGGCAGTCCGGCGACGCGAGACCCTGATCCGGGTCGGCCGGATCGAAACGGCAACTGCCATGCCGGTCGATCCCGTGATGCCGTGCCCGACGTATATCTCCGATTCGAGTTGCTCGCAGCGGATCACCGCATGATCCGGGCTGCTTTCCTGCACGGTCCCCTCGAGGATATTGGTCGTGCCGATGAAACTCGCCGTGAACCGGCAGTTCGGATATTCGTAGACGTCGCGAGGCGTTCCCGTCTGGATGATGTTCCCTGCGCTCATGATCGCGAGGCGGTCGGCCATGGCCATGGCCTCTTCCTGATCATGAGTCACCATGATGCAGGTTACCCCGACCTTCTCGATGATCTTCACGAGTTCCAGTTGCGTCTGCTGGCGAATCTGCCGATCCAGCGCCGACATCGGCTCGTCGAGGAGCAGAAGCTTCGGTTGCTTCGCGAGCGAGCGCGCAAGCGCGACGCGCTGTTGCTGACCGCCGGAAAGCTGATCGGGCCGCCGGTTGGCGAACGAGGCCATCTGTACCAGTTCGAGCATCTGCATGACGCGCTCCTTACGCGCTTGCCGCGTCAGTTTTTCCCATTTCAGACCGAATGCGACGTTCTGCGCGACACTCAGATGCGGAAACAGCGCATACGACTGAAACATCATGTTGACCGGTCGCCGGTACGGCGGACATTCGGTAATGTCGGTGCCGTCGACGAGGATACGGCCCGAAGTCGGTGCCTCGAAGCCGGCCAGCATGCGCAACAACGTCGACTTTCCGCATCCAGAGCTGCCCAGCAGCGCGAACAGCTCCCCTTTTCCGACGCTAAGATCAACTTCCCGCACGGCAACCGCGTCGCCGAATTGCTTGACCAGCTTCTCGATGTGGACGAATCCGGCACCGCTTCGTGCCGGGTTGCCGATGGTGGTTTGCCGCTGAACAAGCGGTGCGGCATCGGTGAGATTCATGGATTGCTCGCTCATCTGAAAATGAAATCGGATTCCGCCGGCATGCGTGTCATGCGCGACGTCCAAGGTCAGAACGTATAGACCAGTGTCGTGCCGATCACGTCATTGCTTTTTCGCCATGAACCGTCCGCACGCTGAAACACGTTCTTGTTTGCCCAGTCATGCCGGTATTCGACCTTGATCGTGTAATTCACGGCCGGATAGAACATCAGGTCGAATGCGACATCCTGCCGATTGGCCCCACGGCATTCGAGTCCGTTGTCGCCGGACGCGGCCAGACAAGACGGATCGATGCCGAAACCGTTCAGACCGTCGGTTCCGGCAGAGGCGGAGCCCGCCAGCGCGCTGCCGCCGACATAGGTATTCCCGCCGCCGCCGCCGTTGCGGCTGTTGTTCAGATAATCCCAACGCAGCGCGACGCCCATCAGCCCGATCGTCGGCAGGTGCCATTTGCGCGTGTACAGCATCGAAAGCCCCCACCATGTTGCATCCTGCCCGTTCCATGCCGCGTGCTTCTGCTTGCCGATGTCGACCTCCGCATTGAACGTGGTATCCGCAACCGCATAGGTCGCGTCGATGTCCATGAACATGTAGGTCGAGAATGGCGATGAGCTCGTACAGTTGTAGCCGAAGCCCCCCGACGCGCAATCCCCGCTCGCATTGCCCGAATAGATCGCCTGCCGGCCCACCGCACCCGCCCAGCCCACGTCCCATGCCCCTCTGCTGCGATCGATCCGCCAGTTGATCATCGGCGTGAGGCTCGTATGCAGGCGTCCGCTCGAATCGGACGCGGTCGGCGCGTGCGTCAGGTTCTGCGCATTGCCTACGATCACTTTCCAGCTATAGTCGCCCTTGGACCCGTTGTATCCGGCGCCGGCGAAATAGCCGGGAATGCTGAAGTCGTACAGGAGGTTATGCGTCAGCGTCGGCAACAGGTTGGATTGTTGTGATTCGTATCCCGCGACGCTGGGCATGAGGCCGAACAGAAACTGGTTCGTGTCGTCGCGCGGGATCGTCACGAAAGCCGTATTGAAGATATTGTTTCCCTTGGCACCGTCGAGCGTCGTATTGCCGGCACCGCGATTCGGCTGAATCTGAATTTCGGCCGAAGGCGCGGTGGGCCCGACGCCGAACGTCTTCTTGATGTCGAGGTACACGTCACCCATGTTGCCGCCGTAATACGTGTACCCGCTGTTGTGATCGAGAAACGAGACGCCGCCGCTGCGCGCATTCCGGTTGTACAGATACATCGGGTCAAGATAACCGCTGATCGACAGGCCGGCGATCGGCCCGTCGCTCGCCGCCGTGCTCAGCGTCTCGACCTGCAGATTCTGCCTGGCGACTTGCTGCTTGAGGTCAGCGAACTCTTCCTCCGACACACCCGGATTCGCATCCCGCGATTTCACCGCCGCACCCTTTGCGGCACGCTCCAGGCTATCGACCTTTCCTTGCAACACCTGCAACTGGGCCTTCAAGTCGTCGACGACCGTATCCGCGTGGGAAACCGCCGGCACGCAGGCTATCAGCAACGCTCCAATCCGCTTGTTCATTCCGCGTCTCCTCATCACTTTATTTATTTCGTTATGCAGATTAATTGACCTGTTATTCGCCGATTGCGACACCGTTACCCTGGTGTCGCGCCTGTTTATCGTCCGGCTTTCAGTTCCAGGTAATCGCGATTGATCTGGCGCATCAGGGCGATCGGCAGCGGCTTCTCGAGCGTCACCCGCTTCATGTCCTCGGGCGGCGGGAAGATGGCCGGATCGTTCATGATCTTCGGATCGATCAGCGGACGGGCAGCGCTGACCGAGGTCGGATACTTGAGCTCATTGGTTTGCGTGGCGGAGACATCCGCGCGCAGCATGAAATCGATGAACTTCATCGCATTGTCCTTGTGCGGCGACCCTGCCGGAATGGCGAACATGTCGACCCAAAGCGGCGCGCCCTCCTTCGGGATGACGAAGGTCAGATCGAACTTCCGTCCGGCCGCTTTCGCCTGGAGCTTCGCGGTTTGCGCGTCGCCGGAGTACGCCACGGCGGCGCAAACGTCTCCACCCGCGATGTCCGCGATATAGCTGGACGAACTGAACTGGGTAACGTACGGACGAATGGCCTTGAGTTTATCCAGCGCTGTCTTGAAGTCCTTCGGATCCTGCGTGTCGGGATTGAGCTTCGCCCCGAACAACGCGTCCTGAAAGGTCTCGCCGCCGTTGTCCTGCAGCGAGATTCCGCACGACTTCAGCTTGCCGGCCCACTTCGGGTCGAAGATCATGTCCCAACTATTCAGCGGAGCGTCCGCGCCGGCGCGTTTCTTGACCTCGGTCAGGTTATAGGCAAGCCCCGTGATGCCCCACACGTACGGAACGCCGTATTCACCCTTCGGATCGTTGATCTTGATCAGGTTGACAATCTGCGGATCGAGATTTTTCAGATTCGGCAACTTCGACGAATCCAGCCGCGCGAACAGGCCCGCCTCCTTTTCCTTCGCGAAATAGTTGTTGCTCGGCACGACGATATCGTAGTCCGATCTACCTGCAAGCAACTTGGTCATCAGCGTGTCGTCGGTGTCGTAGACGTCGTACGTCACCTTGATGCCTGTTTCCTTCTCGAACTTCTCGATGGTGCCCGGGGCGATGTTCTCCGAAAAATTGTAGACATGAAGCACCTTGGCCTCGTCGGCATGCGTCGCCGTGCAGCAGATCGCCGCCGTGATCGCACACGAGACCGCCGCGCAAATCGCTTTCAGACTGGATTGAGTAAGCATGGCTGTCATGCACCTATTGACGATGTGAAAGGTTCGCGTGCGACACGAGACGGCCGGCCACCTTGAACCGGATTCGCGTTGCATTGCCGGGGAGATAGGAAAGCGGTACGTCTTCCTGCTCGAGGATCTCGACCGTGGCAGGGTCGGCACCCGCGTGAACGGCCGACCGGATCGCCTCGTCGCGCAAGGACGCCAGCGTCTCGTCGCGGCAATCGTCACGCATCGTCACGATGCGGTCCACCTCGCCGCTGACGTCGCCGATCGCCACACCGATTGCGTTGGCCGCGCCGAAGTTGGCCGGCCGGATGACTTCGTCGGCCCCGTCGATGCGGTCGGGAAACAACGCGCTACCGCCGCCGACCAGAATGACAGGCAGCGGCGCCCCGCTGGTCCTGATCCGCTCGACACCGCCGGCCAACTGTCGAAGCACCGTATCGAAAACCGTGCGGCAGAAGCCGGCGGGCACATCGGGCACGCGATTGCCGATGCAAAGCCCCGTACCGAGAACCGATGCGACATCGGTCAGCGTCAGCGTCGATCCGCCGAACACCATCGCTTCGCTGGTCAGGTGATAGCCGACGCTCTGCGGGCCGATCGCCGGCCTGCCGTCCGGGCCGCGCGCGATGACGGTGCCGCCGCCGATCCCCAGGGAGATGATGTCGGGCATCCGAAAGTTCGTGCGCACGCCGCCGATATCGACCGCGAGCGCCGACTGGCGCGGGAACCCCTTCATCAACATTCCGATGTCGGCCGTGGTGCCGCCGATATCGATGACGATTGCGTCCTTGCGACCCGACAGAAACGCCGCCCCCTTCAGCGAATTGGTCGGGCCGCACCCGATCGTGAGCACCGGGAACGCGCGGGCGACATCGGTCGGCATCAGCGTGCCATCATTCTGTCCGATCATCGCGCGCGCATGGCCGAGCCGCGTCGCCTTGAGGGCGTTGCCGAAGCCGGCAATGACGTCTTCGATCACATCGCCCAGCGCTGCATTCAGGATCGATGCGTTCTCGCGAGGCAGAAACCCCACCGAGCCGATCCGGTGCGAGAGCGTGACAGGGATTGCGCCGAGCTCGTCGCGCACCCACTCCTCGACCAGGCATTCCTGCTCTGGATTGATGTTGGAAAACACGCCGCACACCGCAATCGCGTCGACGCTGCCGCGCCATTGACGAACGGTTCCGCGAATCTCGCTTTCGACGAGCCGGCTGAGAAGGCGGCCATCATATTCATAGCCGCCGCCCACGATGCGCCATTTCAGACCGACAGCCGCCGCGAGATCGCGAGGCCAGTTTGCGAGCGGCGGCACGGACGCGGATGCCGGACCGGCCAGCCTGAGCAGGCCGACTCGCTGCAGTCGTTTGCGTTCGACGATCGCATTGGTGCAATGCGTGGTGCCGAGCATCGCCAGGCCGATCTCGTCACGCGAGATGCCGGTTTCCGACAACAACTGCTCAATGGCGGTACGAACCCCACCGAACACGTCGACGGTCGTCGGCACCTTCGCCGTCGCGATGCAGGTCAGGTTCTCGTTCAGGATGGCGGCGTCCGTATTCGTTCCGCCTACGTCGATTCCGATTCGATAGACGGTCATGCGAGTCTCCTTGCGATCGATTCGACCGGTTCATAGTCGACCTCATAGCCGAAATAGCGAGGACCGGTCGTCCGGATTCCCTGCTCGGTGCGCCACTGGTCGTGGCACGGGCAAGCGAGCAGCGCGACACGCATGCCGTACGCCAGCGTTTCGGTCGGGATCGCGTGCCCGGTCTCGTGATCGACAAGCGTGATCAGATCGGGCGTGGTCGCCAGAACACCGTTCGCATCATGCGCGACCAGAAATTCATTCTGGAAATTCACGGTCACACGGCGTCCGCCGTCCTTCTCGATGCCTTCGATCACCATCGACCCACGCGTGAATCCGCCCGTCGTGCGTCGCTTCAGGTCGACGATCTTTCCTTCGATCAGCAGGTAGCCTTTCAGCGCCCCGGCCAGATCGGTCAGGACGCTGCCGGTCTGACGGTCGCCCGCACGCGAAATCAGCCGGCCGATCTCCTCCGCAAGCGTTATCGTGCCCGGTATCGCGCACCGGCGCACTTCGTCGCCGGTCAGCGGAAAATCGCAAACGGTCGCATTCGCGCCCATCGCATCCACCAGCGGACGGCAAAGGCGCTCCCCCCATTCGCCGTCGCTCGGGTACACGGTCGCACGATTGCCGCGCTCGTCCGCAAACGTGGCGATGCGAGCCGCCAGACCGTGCAGATGAAACGACACCATCTGGTATTCCGGAAAGGCGCGCCCCATCGCATCCGCGTCGACGACCGGCAGCCGGCGCCTCGCGGCCAGAATGAGCGGCACCAGCGAATTGCCGCCGCCTATCTCGGCGGGCATCGTCGCGAACGCCCGCTTGCCGAGCGCGGTCTGCATATCGTCGAATACGACATCCAGTTCCCGCCCCGACGGCAGTTTTTCGATCGAGACCGCGGGCGCGCCCATCGCCGATGTCGGCAGGATCAGTGCATCGGGCGGCACCTCGTTCACGTCCAGCAATTCGATCGGGCCGCTTCGGCGAATTTCCTCCAGGGCGATATACAGGCCAATCGACGTATCGCCTCCGCCGCCCGTGCCAAGCACGGCCGCCCCCAATGCGATGTTTCTGACCGCGTCTTCATTGAGCTGCCGCATGCACGCCTCCTGCCGCAGCGCCCGGCCGGCTGCCGCCTGGCTTGTTTGTCCGTCGTTCCATTTCTTGTATGCCTCTTCGGTTCTCGGGTTGGATCGCCGCGCCGGGTGCGAATCGCATCCGGCAGCGTGGTATCGAGAATCAGGCGACAAATTCGGACGGTCACTAGACAAGATGCGCAACGGGGCGCGCATCGCTTATCCCGGCGGGATAACGGGGCTGCCGTGCGGAGCGAAATCGCGTCAGTCGGCGTTGCGAGAGAGCTTCAGGGCAAAATGCAACGCGAACTGGGCGCCGTCCCGAATGGGCACGCAACCGAGGATCTGCTCGATTTTGTCCAGCCGGTATTTGAGCGTCTTCGGGTGAATGCCGAGGCGATGCGCCGCCAATTTATGCGACTGGCCGGCATCGAAGAATGCTTCCAGCGTGAGTACGAGCTCGCTCTTCTGCACCCGGTCGTGACTCGCGAGCGCGCCAACCACGCTGTCGGCCCAGCGCCGTGCGACCGGCTGGGATCCGATCTGCCGGAACAGCACGTCGAGAGCGACATCGTCGTACGCGACCGGGCCGTCGGCCAGCGCTGGAGCCTCGAGCGCCAGTACGGCCAGGGCATCCTGCACGCTTCGATACAGGTGCGCAGCGGACTCAACCGGCGCGCCACACGCGATCCGCCAGGCCCCGTGGCCGGTATCCGTCAGACGATCCCATATCTGGCGCAGCCGGATGCCGATCGCCTCCCGCGTGCCGCTGGCGGACGCGCCATGCGGGATCGACGGCAACCACAGCAGGCGCCCATCCCACTCGAAAACGAGCGGCTTCGGCTCGATTGCATAGATCGCCCGCCAGATCGCCCTGCCTTTCGCCTCAAGCGTCGCCGATGCGTCGCACGAAGGCCGTGCGGGCTCGAACAAAATCGCCACGCACAACGGCGCGAGATCGAGCGATTTCGCCAACGCAAGCGCATTCGCCCGGTCGACGTCGCCGACGGCGAGATACGCGAGCCAGTCCCTGAACGGCTCCGCGTAGGCCTCGTCGGCAACCCGCTGTTTCGTCAGTTCCAGTGTGAGAAGCGCCGCCGCCTGTTCCATCGTCGCGACTTCCAGCGCGCTGGGCGCGAGTCCGTCCGGCACGTTCACGATCAGATAGCCGTCGATCGGCGTATCGGGCCGGCGACCCAGCGCGATCATCCACGCGGCGCTCCTGACGACGGTCTTGGTCGGCGCGATGGACGCCGGCAGGTTGGCGGCGATATCGGTCGCCCCCCATTCGTCCGACGCCGCATAAAGTACCCCGCGATCGTCGAGTACGGCGACGGAGCGCCGGAGAACGCTCGCGAGCAACGACACGAGCGTGGTCAACCCGCCGCCATTCAGCATTTCGGTCAGAAGCTGTTGCTGAATCACGCCCGCTTCTCGCGCGACGTAACCGTCCTCGCGCTGAACGGCGCAGATGAGCGGCGTAAGGATCTCCGCATAATCGACGCTCAACGGGAGTTCGAACAACGGTAGCGAGAGCTCGTCCGCCATGCGCAGTACAGCCGGCTGCAACGGTTCGATCAGCCCGGCCTGAAACACAAGCGCCGCGCAACCGCCGCGGCTCAATTGTCTGATCAGTGCGATCTGCCGGTTCGTATCGCTTCCGGTAAAGCTCAACGTCGTCAGAAAAAGATGATGACGCATATCCCAGTCTTCTTCATGTTCGGTGACCGTCTCGAGCACGTTCACATGATTCACCACATTAGACTGGCCGCCTTTGCCTGCGATCAGGCGTGCCTTTTTCATCCCACCCACGCTGGACGCCTCGTCGACTGTCATTCCCATACCGTTCCTCGTCTGTGCCGGCGTTGACCGCGACTTGGTCCGAACGCTCGGCTCGCCGCAGTGAAATGCCGGGATGATACTCAGTCAATACGCGTTTTGGCGTCGTTCGAATTTCGCGGATCAGGTCGACGCGGGGTGAGCAGTCGCGGCCGAAATTGAAATCCGGCGCCTGCCGGCCCGAGGATTGCCACATGCGAGCCGGCGCCGCGGAAGTGCGCTCAAGCCGCAGACCAGGGTTTCCACCAAGTCAATCGGGATTACCCGCCCGCACCACAGCGACGGGCCATTGTCTCGGATCACATTCTTGTTCTCGGTTACTTTCGAGCGTTGTCGGCCGGCGGCTTGTCTTTGAGGTAAGGGGCGGCGAATTCGGTATCGAACGTGCCCCTCCACGATCGCACGCGCATCGACGTTGCATAGTAATACTCATAATTCGCACGCGGGATTGCGTCCGCCGGAACCACGGCGCTAGAGAAAACACCGTCTCGGATAATCGAGTCGCCGGTGCAAATGTATGAGACCACCACGAGTCGTTCGTCGAGAATCTTCTGAATGAACTCGATTGCCCCGCCGGGCTCGACGCCATTGCCCCGTGCCGAGAAAAAATGCCGATGGGTCGTCGCGTAGAAAACCGTCACCTCGTCGTTGTACAACGAGGAAACCTCCAGGGGGCCGCCCTTCGATGCCGCAAGCGGCGGCACCCGGACATTGAAGTAGTTTTTTCCAGCATCGGCAACAATGGAAATATGGCTGCTCCAGTGCGGGAAGACCGAGAGAAGGTCTTTCGCCATTTGGCTTGAGAAAGGCTCGAGCAGTTCGATCACGATGATTCCCCCATCGCTTGCGTATGGAGCGGCAACTTCCGCCCCGGGGCAGCACTCTTCGTCTCAGGTGCGAACGCTCAACGCTGCGCCGCGAGCAATCGATTCGGTTCCGCCAAGGCTATCACTAACCGATCGTCGACTTCCGCACGAATGCCGAACTCGCCTCCACCACGCTATCCGCGAGCAGGCGTTCCGGGTCGGAATACGCTGCCAGGTTTTCATCCAGCGCCTGCGTGCGAACGATTTTGAGGACGTGGCTGGCATCAGCAACGAGCGCGAGTCCGGCTCGTGGATTCGCACGCGGCAAGCGTTGCGCGTCCTCGACGGCAACCTGGATATCCCGTGTGCCCGGCACGACCGGCGCATCGCTCCCAGCCGGAGACGACAGCCTGCCTCTCAGCGGGCCAGCCGGCCCCGATGCCTCGATCTCTGCGTGCATCATTCGCAACGGGCCTCCTGAGCGAAAGACGGGGCGTTACGCGCCCCGGGCATCACGGTCGGCGTTTACCGGCGCCGCCGGCAGGTTTGCCGGCCGGCTTGCGGGCACCCGCAGCCGGCTTGCCGGCGGGTTTGGCGCGCGGCTTCTGCACGCTGAACGGACTACCGCTGACTACGCTCGCGCCTTTCCCCGCAGTGGCCGCGCGCTGGCCCGCAGGCTTGCGGTTGCCTTCGCCCCCGGCGGCCGCGGCTTTTTGCCGGACGCCGGCATGGCGCTCGGCGCGCCTTGCTGCACTTTGGGTTTCTTCGGCTTTTTGGGTTTCTTGATGATCTGGCCCGTCGCGCTGGTTTCCGGCACGCGGTGCTCGGCTTCAAAACCCGGCTCTTCTTCACGGCTCAGCGTCTGCCGGATCAGCGCTTCGATCGCGGCCAGCTGCGGTGCCTCATCGGCACACACGAGGGACACCGCCACACCGCTCGCGCCCGCGCGGCCGGTACGGCCGATACGGTGCACGTAGTCCTGCGCGACGATCGGCAGATCGACGTTGATCACCAGCGGCAGGTCGTCGATATCCAGTCCGCGCGCCGCCACGTCGGTCGCGACCAGCATCTGTACTTCGCCCGTCTTGAAGCGCTCCAGCGCACGCAGGCGCGCGGGTTGCGGCTTGTCGCCGTGGATGGTGTCGACCGCGTAGCCCGCCTCATCCAGCATGGCCGCCAGATAGTCGACGCCGTTGCGGGTCTTGACGAACACCAGCGCGTGTTCCCAGTTGTTCTCGGCCACCAGGTGCATGAACAGCTCGGGCTTGTTCCTTTTGTCCACCGGCACCACCCACTGCTTGATCTTGCTGGCCGTGGCATTGGGCGGGCTGACGCTGATATTGACCGGGCTGCGCAGAATGCTCGCCGCCATCGCGCGGATATCGTCGGTGAACGTCGCGGAGAACAGTAGCGTCTGGCGCCGGGCGGGCAACGCGGCAAAGACGGCGTTGAGTTCGCGCGCGAAGCCCAGATCGAGCATGCGGTCGGCTTCGTCCAGCACCAGCGTCTGGACTTGATCGAACTGCACGGCGTTCTGGCGATTGAGGTCGAGCAAACGGCCCGGTGTGGCAACGAGCACGTCCACGCCTTTGCGCAGTTTCATCATCTGCGGGTTGATGCTCACGCCGCCGTAGGCGGCCAGGAATCGCAGGTCGAGGCCCTGGCCGTATTCGACGAAGCTCTGCAGCACTTGTTCGGCCAGTTCACGCGTGGGCACCAGCACGAGAACGCGCGCGCGGTTGCTGGATACGGCCGGGCCGTGTTGCACCAGCCGTTGCAGCAGCGGCAGCGCGAAACCGGCGGTTTTGCCGGTGCCGGTCTGGGCTGCTGCCATGACGTCGTTGCCACCCAGGACAGCAGGTATCGCCTTGGCCTGCACCGGCGTAGGTGTCTGGTAATTGAGGTTCTGCAGATTACGCAGCAACGGCTCGATCAGGCCAAGCGAGGCAAAAGACATGGACGTGTTCCAGGCTAAAACCGCAATTCTAGCGGGTAGCGGGAAGGTTGGGCCGTGGAAGGCGGTGGCGCTCGGGAGGGTTGGCGGAGATCGGTGGTGAAAAAGGCGGCGGTGGTGGGAAGCAGTATTCGGACTCGGTCGCTGGTGTTTGCTAGTGGCTATTCTCGGCCCGCTACGACCCGGTCTCGAAGCGATTCGGCATTTGGCGGCCTCTGCACCAATCCTGCTGCTCGCAGCGGGCACATGCGCGCTCACTTCGATCTGCGGTCGAATGCGGTAGCCGACACAGGATCACTCGCGCACTGTTGCAGGCAATATCCTGCTATCGCAAACAACTCCCGTCTGACTGGACTACATCAACACCTCTCCTGGACGGGTGGTGTTTCTTCTTGTGCCCAAGCTCGCCCATCAGCATGATGAACGAGTCGATTACCGCCCAGCGACTTGGCTCGATAAAGCGCGAGGTCCGCTGCCGACAGCAGTTCAGTCAGCGAAGCTGTCTCGTGCCCGCATTCAGCAAGACCAATACTGACGGTCGCACAAATGCGATCGCCGCCGGCGTTATGCGACAGCGTTGCAAACCGTTCTGCAACGCGATCGCCGACCCGTTTTGCGCTGTGGCTATCGTGCCCCGGCAGCAGCGCGGCAAATTCTTCCCCGCCGATGCGCGCGAGAATCGCCTCCGCATCCGCGGCGGCTCGAACAGTGTCCGCGAATGACTTCAACACCTCGTCGCCGGTCTTGTGCCCGTAGCGATCGTTGATTCTCTTGAAGTGGTCGAGATCAAACGCAAGGAGCGTCACGGGGCGCCGATGCAGCGCACAGTGGCCGATAACCCTCTCGCCCTCTTCAAAAAACAGCTTCCGATTGCCCAGCCGAGTCAAATAATCGGTACGGGACTCTTGCAGCAGTTCCCCATGAACTTCTTCCCTGGTGAGCCGGAGTAACGTCATCGGCAAAATCACCGAATAGAGCACCCCTTCGTACATGGTGATTTCGCTGGCAGCCGACAGGACGTGCCCTCCGAAGATCGGGGGCAGCCATGGCAGGACGAACGCCCTGGCGGCGTAAAACGCCGAGTGGATGCTCGTCACGATCACTGCGACGCGCCGGGATTGAACCGCTGGCATGCCATCACTTCGCATCAGCTCGAAGGCCGTCATGGCCGAAACAAGCGCGATCGGGAACGCGCTGGCATAAAGCCATACCGCAGCCTGCCAGCGCGCGCCGGCTGCGAACCACGTCATCCCCATCAAGAGAAGCAACCCGATGGAGCCGGCGACATACCGTCGGCCGTTGAACATTGCCACCGCGTGCAAGACGAGCAGATAACCGCTCAGAATCACGAGATTGCTGACGGCGGCGCCTGCGGCGCCCAGCAGTTCGTTCCGGAATGCGGCCGTCGCGCAGCCGATTCCCAGCGTCGCATACCCGGCCGCAAGCATTCGCAGTTCCTTGCCGCGCCTGGGATGAGACGTGTGCTCCCAGTACGTCATGGCGGAACTGGACAGCAGCGTTCCGATTGCTAGAAAGTAAAGGGTTGCTAAATCGACTCTCATCGCCGGTGTCAAAGCGCGTCCTCGCCACGACGAGGAAAAGGTTCACGACGAACTGAGATAACGGCAAATTCCGCGAATCCTTGAGAAAGCGCGGCGCAATGGCTCACGCTTCCAGGGAGAACCCGGGTATCGGGCGGATGTCCCGCGCCGAGTCACGCCGGCACGAACAGCCTGCGCGGCATTCATCGCTTGTTTCCGGCAGTCCGTCGACGGAGTCGTGATTGTGCAGCACTTCCGGCATGGCAGTCGAATAGTCGAAATTGACCGGGCGCGGACAACGCTGTCCGCGCTCCCGGATCATGCCGTTCGCCCCGACACCCGGGAAACGGGGCCACATTGATGATCGAGGGCCCGCGCCCTCATCGAAGCTGCGCTCCATAGGTTCGGGGGATAAAACCCGCCGCCGGTCACGGCGCCGTACTCCAGCGATTCCCGCGAATACACCACGCCGGATCACGCGCCGGGTGCCCCGCTCGCCCCCGGGCTGACGGACGCAGCCAGCGCTGCGATCCGCATGGCGCGCAACAGCACCGGGCGATCGACCATCCTGCCGTCGACGGTCACCACGCCGCCGCTGGAATCGCGCATCGCATCCAGAATGCGCTGCGCCCACCGGACCTCATCCTCGCTCGGCCGGAAACACTGGTGCACGAACGCGATCTGTTTCGGGTGAATGCACAGCTTCGCGCCGAATCCCAGTTGCTTGCCGTTGAACGCATCGCGCGCGATCCGCGCCCCGTCATGAATGTCCGGCGTCACGCCATCGACCGGCGATTCGATGCCGGCCACCCGTGAAATCAACGCGAGTTGCGACCGGAAGTGATTGAGCGCGACGCCGTCGTCCGGTATCCCCATGTCCGCGATGAAATCGAGCGTGCCGAACATCAGCCGCTCGACGTACGGCGCTTTCGCGATATCGAGCGCGTTCCACACGCCATTCGCGCTTTCGATCAGCGGATAGACGGGCACGCGCCGGCGCGCGAGCGCGATCGCGGCGCACACGTCTTCGGCGCCTTCAGTCTTCGGCAGCACGATGCCGGCCACGCCCTTCGATGCGCCGAGCGCGGCGTCGGCCTCGAACCACGGCGTGTGGCGCGCGTTGATCCGCACGAGCACGGGATGCTCGGGCGAAACCCAACGGGCGATCGCGTCGCGCGCGGCCGTTTTCGCGTCGGGTTCGACGGCATCCTCGAGATCGATGATGACCGCGTCGGCGCCGCTCGCGAGCGCCTTGTCGAACCGATCGGGCTTGTTCCCCGGCACGAACAGGTATGACTGAGCCGGTGTCGAGCCTCCCATGCCGCCGGCCTGCGGCGCGGCGTCAGACGGCATCGACCACCTCCGGAACCAGCGCGAACAGATCGCCGACGAGACCGTAATCGGCCACGCTGAAGATCGGCGCCTCCGGATCCTTGTTGATCGCGACGATCACCTTCGAATCCTTCATGCCGGCCAGGTGCTGGATCGCTCCCGAGATGCCCACCGCGATGTACAGCTGCGGCGCGACGATCTTGCCGGTCTGGCCGACCTGG
>NZ_JAGIXF010000047.1:0-56543 GCF_021483755.1 Burkholderia sp. WTPI3
AGCGTCAGGTCGTCGTACGCGAGGGCGCCGAGCTGTTTGCCGTTCGGATCGATCAGGCCGGTCGCCTTCAACTGCGCGATGGTCACGGCGTCGGTGTCGTCGACACCGTTGGACAGCCCGGTCAGCACGCGCGTGCCGTCCGTACCGGCGACGCTCACCGACGCGCCGCCCTTGTCCGCACCGATCGAGATCGCGAGGCTCGCGGGATCCTGGCGCACGAGGCCGGTGATGCCGTTGTTGAGGCGCGTGCCGAGATCGTCGACGTCGACGCGGATGGATTTGACTTCGCCTTCGACGTTCGTTACGCGGCCGTCGAGCGTCGTGATCGATTGCGCGCTGGCTTTGGCCCGTTCGTCCAGATTCGTCAGTGCGCTGCCGACATCGCTGAACGACCGGCCGTCGATCTTGTAGTTCGGGCCGCGCACGCTCCCGTCCGCGTTGATCGTGGCTTCTCCGCCGAGCGCTTCGACGACCGGCCTGAGCTGGGACAGGTTGACCGCGTCGGTGTCCGTCGTGCCGGCGCGAAGATTGACGAGCTGGCGCTCGTTGCCGCTCTTGCCGATCGACACCGTGTTGCCTCGGTCGGCGACGCTGCCTTGTCCGAGCGCGACTGCGTCGTGCGCGGTGACCGCCGCATCCGCGCCGAGTGCGAGCGCGCGGTTCGCTTTGACGTTCGACCCGACGCCGAGCGCGCTCGAGCGATCGCCGTGAACGTTTGCTCCTTCGCCGATGGCGATCGTGGACCGTCCGTCGGCGATTGCTTCTGCGCCAATTGCGATCGCCGAGTAATCGGCACCGCTCTCACCTTTCGCCTGCGCGCCGGCGCCAAGGGCGATCGAACCTGCGCCCGTTGCGCTGGTTAGCGGGGTATAGCCTTCAATGATGACAAGGTTGTCCAGGGTCAGACTGGGGGCCGCTGCATAGCTGTAGCCCGAGGCGAACGCGACGAGCGAGAAGGCGAGCGCGGACAGGCGCGGCGGGCGCGTCGCAATACACGAGCGGACACGCTCGCGGCCAGAAGGCGTGGAGATGGTGTGGGTCATGAATCGTACTCCTTATTATTTGATGGCTTGATTTCGCATACACAGCCCGAGACGGCGGCAATAGGCTTCGTCTGCACCGGAGCGCATCGCCGTTGCGAACGGGATGCCGGGATGAGGTGTCTGCGACTCGAGCGGACGACTATACGGAGCGACGTATATGTCGTCGATCAGACAAGTACGGAATTGACGGGGCGGGGGATGGGACTCGATATCGAGCGCGGTGCACCATATCGTGGTCGGACCGGGTCGAAAGGCGGGACGCGCGCGACGCGCGTAAGACGAGTCGGTATATCGCCACGGATGGGCGGACGAATGGTTTCGCGCGGCGTGCTGCGCCGCCGCGCACGGGTACGCTCACTCCCCCATCGCCACCCCTTCGCGCCGCGGATCGGCGCCGCCGAACCACACCGTCTGCCCCTGCACGTTCAACCGCTGAATTCCCTGCAGTCCCGAGTTCATCTCGACGAGCTGCACGTCATGCCCGCGGCCCTTCAGCCCATCGACGAGCGCATCCGATACGCGTCCGCGCTCGAGCTGCGTCGGCCCGTTCATCGACCCGAAGTTCGGCAGCGCGATCGCCTGCTGCATCGTCATCCCCCAGTCGAGCACGCCGATCAGCGCCTTCGCGACGTGATTGATGATCGCGGGGCCGCCGGCCGAACCGACGATCATCGTCACCTGCTTCGTCTTCTGGTCGAACACCAGCTCGGGCGACATCGCCGAGCGCGGCCGCTTGCCTGGCTGCACGCGGTTCGCGACCGGCCGGCCGTTCTCGCTCGACACGAACGAGAAATCGGTGAGCTGGTTGTTCAGCATGAAGCCGCGCACCATCAGCCGCGAACCGAACGCGTCTTCGATGCTCGTCGTCATCGACAGCGCCTGGCCGTAGCGATCGACGATCGCGATGTCGGACGTCGACGGCAATTCGGGGCTGCGGTCATCGGCCATCGCGAGCGTCGCGCCCTGCGGCGTGCCGGCCTGCGCGACGCCCATGCTGTTGTCGCCGATCAGGCGTGCGCGCTGCGCGAGATAGGTCTTGTCGGTGAGGCTCGCCCAGCTGCCGCCCGGCAGCGGCACGAAATCGGGATCGGCGACGTAGCGCGCGCGGTCCGCATACGCGAGGCGCCCGGCCTCGCTGAACAGGTGCGCGGCGAACGGCGTCGGCTCGTAGCCCAGTTCGGTGCGTACCGGCTTCTGCACGCCGATCTGCTGCCAGTCGGGCATCGCCTGGAGGATGCCGAGCATCTGCGCGATCGCGAGGCCGCCCGACGACGGCGGCGGCATCCCGCAGACGACCGAGCGCCGGTAATCGGTACACAGCGGCGCACGCACCTTCGCCTTGTAGCGCGCGAGATCCTGCAGCGACAGCAGGCCCGGATTGGTCGGATGCTTGCGCACCTTCGCGACGATGTCGCGCGCGATCGCGCCGGTGTAGAACGCACTCGCGCCGCGGTCGGCGACCTGGCGCAGCACGGTCGCGAGCGCGGGGTTCTTCAGCACCGTGCCGGCCGCCTTCGGCGTGCCGTCCTTGTTGTAGAAGTACGCACGCGCGGCCGGATCGCTGCTCAGGTACCTGTCGTTCGCGATCAGCATCGCCAGGCGCGGGCTGATCGCGAAGCCGTGCTCGGCGAGCCGGATCGCGGGCTGGAACAGCCGGCGCCACGGCAGCTTGCCGTGCGCGCGGTGCGCGGCGTCGAGCATGCGCAGCACGCCCGGCGTGCCGACCGAACGCCCGCCGACGACACCTTCGTAGAACCCCATCGGCTGGCCGGTCGGCCCGTAGAACAGGCGATCGGTCGCGGCGGCCGGCGCGGTTTCGCGGCCGTCGTACGCTTGCGTTGCCTTGCCGTCGAAGTACAGCATGAACGCACCGCCGCCGAGCCCCGACGATTGCGGCTCGACGAGCGCGAGCACCATCTGCGTCGCGATCGCCGCGTCGATCGCGGTGCCGCCGGCCTTCAGCATGTCGTAGCCGGCCTGCGTCGCGAGCGGGTTCGCGGCCGCGATCATGAAGTGCTGCGAGGTCCAGCCAGGCTTGTCGGTCCAGCCGGACGACAGTTCGGGCGCGTGAACGCCGGGCAGCGGCACCGCGACGCCGGACGCGGCGGCAACCGGGACGACGGCGCCCGACGGCGCGGACGGGGACGTGCAGCCGGCGTTGAACGTGACGAGCGCGACGAGCGCGAGCGCGGCGACTAGCGTCGGGGGACGCGAATGCGGACGAATCCGGTCGAACATGGAACCCTCGGCAACGGTGAATTCGAAGGCGGCGGCGTGTGCGCGGCACGCGCTCCGCACGGGCGGCGCGCTATTGTCGCCGCGCGGCCGGCGGATTGTCACCCGACAGGAAACCCTGACGGATCCCGCCGGGCCCGCCCCGGCCGGTCTTTCCGGCCTGTTCGAGGATGAACTCTATGAACGTCGACGTCGCGCGCGTATGGTGCCGGTTCGGCATGTACAGCATGTACATGTGCGTGCCGAAGATGCTGAGGCGGTACGCGTCGAGCGACGTGACGACGGCGCCGTGCCGGATGTCGTCCTGCATCACGTAGTCGGGCACGATGCCGACGCCGATCCCGGCGAGGATCGCCTGGCGCAGGAACAGGAAGTTCTCCGAAATCAGCGTGGGTTCGAGCAGTACCTCATGGCGTTCGTCGCCGAGATACGCGGCGATCCGCAACTGCCGGCCCAGCACCGTCGCGGTGACGACCGGCGCCGCGGCCAGCGCGCCGAGGCTCGCGGGCATCCCGTGCGCGGCCGCGAACGCGGGTGACGCGCACGCGACGTAGCGCACGGCACCCATGTCGCGCGCGACGAGGTTCTGCGGCGGTTCCGGCATCACCCGCACCGCGATGTCGATCTCGTCGCGCATCAGGTCTTCCACGCGATTCTCGAACACGACGTCGAGCACGATGCCCGGATACAGCCGCTTGAACGCGAGCAGCCAGTCGGACATCACCATCTGCCCGTAGCCGCTCGGCACCGACAGCCGCACACGGCCCTGCAGGTCCTGGCCGAGCGTCGTCACTGATTCCTGCGCGGCGAGCAACTCGTTGCGGATGCGCCGGCCGTGCTCGTACAGCTTCAGTCCGATCTCGGTCGGCTCGATGCGGCGCGTCGTGCGGCGCACGAGCTGCTGGCCGATCGAGCGTTCGAGCTGGTTCAGCCGGTAGCTGACGTTCGCGCGGCTCATCTTGAGCCGTTGCGCGGCCTTGCTCAGATTGCCCGCGTCGAGAATCTCGACGAGCAGCGTCAGTGCGTTCAGGTCCATGCGCGGTGTCTCCTGATCCGTCCCGTTTAACGGTCGGAAAACATTCGGTGTCAAGGCAGACTTGACAGCTTGTAAAGTCATGCGGGAATTGTCAATGAATCTCGATCAATCGAGAATCGAGTCATGCCCGGCGACCACGCTGGCGCGTTTCCCGCGCCGCGCGGGCCCCGATCGGGAACCGGCCCTGCCGGCTCGTCCCGCAGCCCCGCGCGGCGCACCGCACTGGAGACACGATGAATTCCACCGCTTCCCCCGCCAGCCCCGCGGCCGGCACGGTCACGCGCGAACGGCGCGACAAGGTGCTTGTCGTCACGATCGACCATCCGCCCGTCAACGCGCTGTCCGCCGATGTGCGGCGCGGCCTCGCCGATGCGCTCGACGCCGCGCAGGCCGACGACGCGATCCGCACGGTGCTGATCGTCGGCGCCGGCCGCAACTTCATCGCGGGTGCCGACATCCGCGAATTCGGCAAGCCGCCGGTTCCGCCGTCGCTGCCCGACGTGTGCGAGCGGATCGAGTCGAGCGCGAAGCCGGTCGTGGTCGCGTTGCACGGCGCGACGCTTGGCGGCGGCCTCGAGGTTGCGCTCGCCGCGCATTACCGGCTCGCGGTGCCCGGCTCGAAGCTCGGGTTGCCCGAAGTCACGCTCGGCCTGCTGCCCGGCGCCGGCGGTACGCAGCGCGCGCCGCGCCTGATCGGCGCGAAGGCTGCGCTCGACCTGATGCTGACGGGGCGCCACGCGAGCGCGGACGAAGCGCTCGCGCTCGGCCTCGTCGATCGCGTCGCGCGCAGCGACGACACGCTTGCCGAAGGGCTCGCCTACGCGCAGGAACTCGTGTCGCTCGGCGCGCCGGTGCGTCGCACGCGCGATGCGCACGGCCTCGCGGATCGCGCGGCCGCGCAGACCGCGATCGACGCGGCGCGCGCCGAACTGCCGAAGAAGTCGCGTGGCCTCTTCTCGCCGGCGAAGATCGTCGACGCGGTCGAGGCCGCGCTCACGCAGCCGTTCGACGCCGGGATGAAGCTCGAGCGCAGCCTGTTCCTGCAATGCCTCGACAGCCCGCAGCGCGCGGGCCTCGTGCACGCGTTCTTCGCGGAACGCGAAGCCGCGAAGGCGCCCGAGGCGCGCCGCGCGAGCGCGCGCCCGGTCGAGCGGATCGGCGTGATCGGCGGCGGCACGATGGGCGCGGGCATTGCGGTCGCGGCGCTTGATGCCGGGCTGCCGGTGACGATGATCGAACGCGACGAAGCATCGCTCGCGCGCGGCCGCGCACATGTCGAGAAGGTGTACGACGGCCTCGTCGCGAAGGGCCGCATGACGCCGGCCGCGCACGCGGCGCGGCTCGCGCGCTTCAAGGGCAGCACGTCGTACGACGCGCTCGCGCAGGCCGACGTCGTGATCGAGGCCGTGTTCGAGGACATGGCGGTGAAGAAGGCCGTGTTCGCCGAACTCGCGCGCGCGTGCAAGCCGGGCGCGGTGCTCGCGACCAACACGTCGTATCTCGACATCGACGAGCTGGCGGCCGGCACCGACCGGCCGGCCGACGTGATCGGCCTGCATTTCTTCTCGCCGGCCAACGTGATGAAGCTGCTCGAAATCGTCGTGCCGGCGCGCGTGAGTGCGGACGTCGTCGCGACCGCGTTCGCGCTCGCGAAACAGATGAAGAAGACGCCGGTGCGCGCGGGCGTGTGCGACGGTTTCATCGGCAACCGGATCCTAGCCGTCTACCGCACCGCGGCCGACTACCTGATGGAAGACGGCGCGTCGCCGTACCGGATCGATCGCGCGGTGCGCGAATTCGGCTTCCCGATGGGGCCGTTCCAGGTTGTCGACCTCGCGGGCGGCGACATCGGCTGGGCGACCCGCAAGCGCCGCGCGGCGACGCGCGATCCGCGCGCGCGCTACGTGGAGATTTCGGACCGGCTGTGCGAGCGCGGTTGGTTCGGGCAGAAGACGGGGCGCGGCTATTACCTGTATCCGGGCGGTGCGCGCGTCGGTACGCCGGACCCGGAAGTCGAGGCGATCGTCGCGGAAGAACGTGCGAAGAAGGGCGTCACGCCGCGCGAATTCAGCGACGACGAGATCCTGCGCCGCTACCTCGCCGCGATGATCAACGAAGGCGCGAACGTCGTGTACGAGAAGATCGCGCTGCGTCCGCTCGACGTCGACGCGGTGTTCCTGTACGGCTACGGCTTCCCGCGCTATCGCGGCGGCCCCATGCACTACGCGGACACCGTCGGCCTCGCGAACGTGCTCGCCGACATCCGCGCGTTCGCGAAAGAAGATCCGCTGTTCTGGAAGCCTTCGCCGCTGCTCGTCGAGCTGGTTGAGCGCGGCGCGGATTTTGCGAGCCTGAACCGTGTCGACTGAACGCCAACCGCATTCGCAACGGACCCACGATGGATCTTAATTTCACTCCCGAAGAGGAAGCGTTCCGCGCCGACGTGCAGCGCTTCCTGCAAGCCGAACTGCCCGCGCGCACCGCGCGCAAGGTGAAGGGCGGCCTGCATCTGACGCGCGACGACATGCGCGAATGGCACGCGATCCTCAATGCACGCGGCTGGCTCGCGAGCCACTGGCCGCGCGAATATGGCGGCCCCGGCTGGAGCGTCGCGCAGAAGTTCCTGTTCGACAACGAATGCGCGCTTGCGGGGGCGCCGCGCATCGTGCCGTTCGGCCTGAACATGCTCGGGCCCGTGCTGATCAAGTACGGCAACGACGCGCAGAAGCGTCACTGGCTGCCGCGCATTCTCGATGGCACCGACTGGTGGTGCCAGGGCTATTCGGAGCCGGGCGCCGGCTCCGATCTCGCATCGGTGAAGACCAGCGCGGTGCGCGACGGCAATCATTACGTCGTGAACGGCCAGAAGACGTGGACCACGCTCGGCCACTACGCGAACATGATCTTCTGTCTCGTGCGCACCGCGACCGACGTGCGCAAGCAGGAGGGCATCAGCTTCCTGCTGATCGACATGAATACGCCAGGCGTCGAAGTGCGCCCGATCATCACGCTCGACGGCGAGCACGAGGTAAACGAAGTGTTCTTCACCGACGTGCGCGTGCCGGTGGAAAACCTGGTCGGCGAAGAGAACCGCGGCTGGACCTACGCGAAATACCTGCTCACGTACGAGCGCACCAACATCGCCGGGATCGGCTTCTCGACGGCCGCGCTCGAGCGGCTGCGTGCGGTCGCCGCGAAGGTCACGAAGAACGGCCGGCCGCTCGCGGACGATTCGTTCTTCGCGGCGCGCGTCGCGCGCGTCGAGATCGAGCTGGAGAACATGCGCACGACCAACCTGCGCGTGCTGGCCGCGGTCGCGGGCGGCGGCGTGCCGGGCGCGGAAAGCTCGATGCTGAAGATCCGCGGCACGCAGATCCGCCAGGAGATCACCGCGCTGATGCGCCGCGCGATGGGGCCATACGCGCAGCCGTTCGTCGACGATGCGCTCGACGCCAGCTACGACGGCGAGCCGGTCGGCCCTGACGAGGCCGCGAGCGCCGCGCGGCAGTACTTCAACAACCGCAAGCTGTCGATCTTCGGCGGCTCGAACGAGATCCAGAAGAACATCATCGCGAAGATGATGCTCGGGCTGTAACGAGGGACGCGAGGATGGATTTCCAGCACACAGAAGACCGCCGGATGCTGGCGGACACCTTGAACCGCTTCATCGCCGAACAGTATGCATTCCCGGTTCGCGATCGCATCGCGCAGTCGGCCGAAGGCTTCGATCGCACGATGTGGCAGCGTTTTGCCGAGCTCGGCGCGGTCGGCGCGTTGTTTCCCGAAGCCGATGGCGGCTTCGGCGGCGCAGGCTTCGACATCGCCGTGGTGTTCGAATGCCTCGGGCGCGGGCTTGTCGTCGAGCCGTTCCTCGGCGCGTTGCTCGCGGGCCGTGCGTTGTCGCTCGCGGGCGGGCCCGCACACGCCGACAAGCTCGCGGCGCTGATCGACGGCAGCGCGAGCGCCGCGTTCGCGCATGACGAGCCGGGCTCGCACTACGAACTGACGACCGTGCGCACGCGCGCCGAGCGCTCGGCCGACGGCTGGGTGCTGATGGGTGCGAAGGGCGTGGTCGACCAGGCCGCGCAGGCGGCGTTCTTCGTCGTCAGCGCGCGCATGTCCGGCCAGGACGACGACGCAGCCGGCATCGGCCTGTTCGTCGTGCCGGCCGACGCGCCGGGCGTGTCGCTGCGTGATTACCGGAAGATCGACGGCGGCCGCGCGGCGGAAGTGCGCTTCGATCGCGTCGCGTTGCCGGCCGATGCCGCGCTCGGCGAACTCGATGGAGAGGCGGGCGCGGCGCTGCTCGAACGCGTGCTCGGCTACGGGCTGCTCGCGCTGTCGGCGGAGGCGCTCGGCGCGATGGACGTCGCGAAGGAGGCGACGCTCGAGTATCTCCGCACGCGCAAACAGTTCGGGGTCCCGATCGGCAGCTTCCAGGCGCTGCAGCACCGGATGGCCGACCTGTTGCTCGAAATCGAGCAGGCGCGCTCGGCGGTGATCAATGCAGCCGCGCAGCTCGATGCACCGCACGCGCCGCGCGAGCGTGCGCTTGCGGCGGCCAAGTTCAGCATCGGCCGGATCGGCACGCTGGTGGCGGAAGAAAGCATCCAGCTGCACGGCGGGATCGGGATGACCTGGGAGCTGCCGCTGTCGCACTACGCGAAGCGGCTCGTGATGATCGATCACCAGCTCGGCGACGAGGATCATCATCTCGCGCGCTATATCGCGCTGTCGAAGCAGTAAGCGCAAACCCCGCGAATGGAGGAGACAGGCATGACGAACGAACCGCGCGCGCTACCGCTGGCCGGCGTTAAGGTGCTCGATTTCTCGCGCGTGCTCGCGGGCCCGTGGAGCGCGATGGTGCTCGCCGATTTCGGCGCGGAAGTGATCAAGGTCGAGCATCCGGCTCGCGGTGACGACACGCGCGACTGGGGGCTGCGGGTCGGCAATACCGAGACGACGTACTTCAACAGCGTGAACCGCAGCAAGCGCTCGATCTGCGTCGACCTGCAGACCGAAGCCGGGCAGCGCATCGCGCGCGAACTGGCCGTGCAGGCCGACGTGCTGATCCACAACTTCAAGTGCGGCGGCGCGGAAAGGCTTGGGCTCGGCTACGACGCGCTGGCCGGGCTCAATCCGCGGCTCGTGCATTGCGCGATCTCCGGCTACGACCGTTCGGGCCCGGAGGCCGCGCGGCCCGGCTACGACCTCGTCGTGCAGGGCGAGGCAGGGCTGATGGCGCTGAACGGCGAGGCCGACCAGCCGCCGCTGAAGTTCGGTGTCGCGGCGGTCGACCTGTTCACCGGCATGTATTCGGCGCAGGCGATCCTCGCCGCGTTGTACGAGCGCCATGCGACGGGCCGCGGGCGGCAGATCGAGATGGCGCTGTTCGACTGCGGGCTGATGATCACCGCGTACTACGGGCTCGATGCGCTGCTCACGGGCGAGGATCCGCCGCGCTACGGCAACGCGCATCCGTCGATCGTCCCGTACGGCGTGTTCGACGCGGCCGACGGCCCGCTCGTGATCACGGTCGGCAACAACACGCAGTTCGCGCGATTTTGCGATGTGATCGAGCGGCCCGACCTCGCCGCCGAAGAACGCTTCAAGACCAACCTCGGCCGCTCGCGGAACCGCGCCGACCTGCTCCCTGAAATTCGCCGCGAACTCGCGCGCCGGCCGCGCGCGACGCTGCTCGCCGCGCTCGCCGGCGCGGGTATTCCGTGCGGCGAAGTGCTCGGGCTGCACGAGGCGCTGACGTCGGAACGCGCGACCCGCGCGGGCCTCGTCACGCGCCAGCCGCATCCGGTCGCGGGCGGCGTCGACGTGCTCGCGCCGCCGTACCGCTTCGATGGAGCGCGGCTGCCGGTGCGCGGTGCGCCACCGGTGCTCGGCGCGGACACGGATGCGGTGCTCGGCGGCTGGCTCGGGATGTCGCCGGAGGACGTTGCGCGGCTGCGTACGGATCGCATCGTGTAACGCAGGTTTTCCGCCGCCGTGGCGCGGGCGGATCGGTTGACGCGCCGGCCATCCACAAGACACTTCTCGCGAAACGACGAGGAGACATTGGAGACACCATGGAGCTTTCCGTCATCGAATCGGTCACGGCTCGCCGTGACTACCAGCAGCTCGTGCGGGCACGGCGCCGTTTCAGCTTCACGCTGACGGCGCTGATGATCGCGACCTATTACGGCTTCATCCTGCTCGTCGCGCTTGCGCCGCACGTGCTGGCCGCGCCGCTGTACCGCGGCGCGACGACCACGGTCGGGATCGTCGCGGGCGTCGCGATCATCCTGGTCGCGATCGGCCTGACCGCATGCTACGTGCTGCGCGCGAACCGTGCGTTCGACCGCCGCGTCGACGCGATCCTGCAGCGTTCGTGACGGAGGCCGACATGCAACGCACTTCGCGCGCGCTCGGCGCGCTGGCCGCTCTCGTTTCCTCCACCGCCGACGCGACGGGCGTCGCGGGGCCGATGCCCGACAAGGTCGAGCTGAACCCGGTGGCGATCGCGATGTTCTTCGCGTTCGTGTTCGCGACGCTCGCGCTCACGCGCTGGGCCGCGCGCCGCACGCGCTCGACCCGCGACTTCTATACGGCCGGCGGCGGTATCACCGGGCTGCAGAACGGGCTCGCGATCGCGGGCGACTACATGTCGGCCGCATCGTTCCTGGGGTTGTCGGGCATGGTGTTCATGTTCGGCTTCGACGGGCTGATCTATTCGATCGGCTTCCTGGTCGGCTGGCCGTTCGTGATGTTCCTGATCGCCGAGCCGCTGCGCAACCTCGGCAAGTTCACGTTCGTCGATGTCGTCGCGTACCGCTTCGCTCAGCGGCCGATCCGGCTGCTGACGTCCGCGAACGCGCTGACGATCGTCGTGCTGTACCTGGTCGTGCAGATGGTCGGCGCGGGCAAGCTGATCCAGCTGCTGTTCGGGCTGTCGTACGGCACGGCCGAGCTGATCGTCGGCGTGCTGATGGTCGTCTACGTGTTCTTCGGCGGGATGACCGCGACGACCTGGGTCCAGATGATCAAGGCCGTGCTGCTGCTGTGCGGCGCGACGCTGCTGGCGGTGCTCGCGCTCGGCGAATTCGGTTTCAGCGTCGATGCGATGTTCCGCCGCGCGGTGGCCGTGCATCCGGGCGCGCTGTCGATCATGGGGCCGGGCAAGCTGATCCGCGATCCGGCCAACGCGCTGTCGCTCGGCATCGCGCTGATGTTCGGTACGGCAGGCTTCCCGCACATCCTGATGCGCTTCTTCACGGTGCCGAACGCGAAGGAGGCGCGCAAGTCGGTGCTGTATGCGACCGGCTTCATCGGCTACTTCTACCTCCTGACCTTCGTGATCGGCTTCTCGGCGATCGTGCTGCTCGCGCAGCATCCGGAATTCTTCCGGCTCGGTGCGAACGGCACCTTCAACCTGACGCACGACCTGCTCGGCGGCTCGAACATGGTCGCGGTGAAGCTCGCGCAGGCCGTCGGCGGCAACTGGTTCTACGGCTTCATCGCGGCCGTCACGTTCGCGACGATTCTCGCGGTGGTCGCCGGGCTCACGCTCGCCGGCGCGACCACGATCTCGCATGACCTGTATGCGCAGATGTGGGCGCGCGGCAAGCCCGACGAGCGGCTGGAAATGCGCATCTCGCGTACGGCGACGATCGGGCTGTCGGCAATCGCGATCGCGCTGTCGGTCCTGTTCGAGCACGTGAACGTCGCGTTCATGGTCGGCCTCGTCGCGGCCGTGGCCGCCAGCGCCAATTTCCCGGTGCTTGCGATGTCGATCTTCTGGCGCGGGATGACGACGCGCGGCGCGGTGCTCGGCGGCGGCCTCGGCCTCGCGTCGGCAGTCGCGCTCACGGTGCTGTCGAAGTCGGTATGGGTCGACGTGCTGCACCACGCGCACGCGCCGGTATTGCTCGACAATCCGGCACTCGTGTCGGTGCCGCTCGCGTTCATCGGGATCGTCGCCGGCTCGCTCGCGGATCGCGGCGAGCGCGCGCGGCGCGAGCGCGACGCGTTCGCGCAGCAGGAGTTCTATGCGCAGACGGGCGTGCTCGCGAGCCGGGCCGTCCAGCACTGAGTTGTCTGATGAAACGGGGCATTCGTCCGGATCGCCGGACGGATGCTTTCCGGAAATCCGGAATCCCGGATTTCCTTGCCTGCCGCATTATGGGAAATACAATAAAAACAATGCTTTGGTGGCTTCCGAAGACCTGGCATCGACCTTGCGATATGAAAAGCACGGCCAATCCCACGGCCTGACTATTAAACCAAGGAGACAATCGATGACCACTGCCTTCCTCCCCCTCCGGACGTCCTGAGGCATCGCTTGTTGCGGCACGGCAGCCGCGCGGGCGAGTGGCACTTCCCTGACATTCGTCCGCGCGCGTGACGCCGTTTCCACCGGCTCATCTACTTCAGCAGGAACCATCGTGAAGAAGAAACCCATCTACAAAGTGCTCTATGTGCAGGTGATCTTCGCCATCATCGTCGGCGTGATCCTCGGCCACTACTACCCGGCGATCGCCACCGACATGAAGCCGCTCGGCGACGGCTTCATCAAGCTGATCAAGATGGTGATCGGCCCGATCATCTTCTGTACGGTCGTCACCGGCATCGCCGGCATGGAGGACATGAAGAAGGTCGGTCGCGTCGGCGGCAAGGCGCTCCTGTACTTCGAGATCGTGTCGACCTTCGCGCTGCTGCTCGGCCTCGCGGCCACGCACATCCTGCGTCCGGGCGTCGGCTTCAACATCGATCCGGCGACGCTCGACGGCAAGGCCGTCGCATCGTACGCGGCGAAGGCGCATGGACAGTCGACGGTCGACTTCCTGATGCACATCATCCCGAACACGATGGTCGATGCGTTCGCGCAGGGCGAAATCCTGCAGATCCTGCTGATCGCGCTGCTGTTCGGCAGCGTGCTCGCGCACCTCGGCGAGCGCGGCCGCGTCGTCACCGACTTCATCGACGGCCTGACGCGCGTGCTGTTCGGCATCGTGCACATCGTCACGAAACTCGCGCCGATCGGTGCCTTCGGCGCGATGGCGTTCACGATCGGCAAGTACGGCGTCGGCTCGCTGGTGCCGCTGCTCAAGCTGATCGGCACGTTCTATCTGACGTCGGTGGTGTTCGTGCTGGTCGTGCTCGGTACGATCGCGCGCTTCACGGGCTTCTCGATCATCCGCTTCGTGTCGTACATCAAGGAAGAACTGCTGATCGTGCTCGGTACGAGCTCGTCGGAAGCCGCGCTGCCGCAGCTGATGGAAAAGCTCGAGAAGGCCGGTTGCTCGCGTTCGGTCGTCGGCCTCGTCGTGCCGACCGGATACTCGTTCAACCTCGACGGCACCAACATCTACATGACGATGGCCGTGCTGTTCATCGCGCAGGCGACCAACATCGAACTGACGTGGATGCAGCAGCTCACGCTGCTGGCGGTCGCGATGCTGACGTCGAAGGGCGCGAGCGGTGTCACGGGCGCGGGCTTCATTACGCTCGCCGCGACGCTCGCCGTCGTGCCGACGATCCCGCTGTCGGGCATGGTGCTGATCCTCGGCATCGACCGCTTCATGAGCGAATGCCGCGCGCTGACCAACATCGTCGGCAACGGTGTCGCGACCGTCGTCGTGTCGGCATGGGAGAAGGAACTCGACCGCAACAAGCTGCGCCAGGCGCTCAAGGGCGGTGGCGAGGTCGCGACGACCGAGACGGCCGGCGTCTGACATCATGAAGGCGCAGGCGGCGGCACCGCCCACAGGCGGCGCGCCGCACGGTGGCCAGGGCGGCGATGCGGAGCCTTATGACACAATAGGCGATCCGCATCGCCAGGAAGTCTCGTCCGTGAAGCGCCGCCTGCTCATCCTCGTCATGCTTGCCGCCGCGCTCGCCGCGGCGTGCGCGCTGACGTGGACCATCACGTGGCGGCGCGGCGTCGCGGAGCTGCAGCGCAACGCCGCGGTGCGCGTCGATCGCACCACCAACGCGCTCAAGAGCACGCTCGATCGCTACGAATCGCTGCCTTATCTGCTCGGCAGTCATCCGTACGTGCAGGATCTCCTCGCCGAGCCGAAGCGCGCCGATTTCACCGCGCGCGCGAACCGCTACCTCGAAGACCTCAACGAACACGCACATGCGACCGTCACCTACGTGATCGGCGCGGACGGCCTGTGCGTGGCTGCCAGCAACTGGCGCGCGCCGGACAGTTTCGTCGGGATCGAATATCGTTTCCGTCCTTATTTCATCGACGCGATGAACGGCCAGGTCGGCCGCTTCTTCGGCATCGGCACGATCTCGCGCGACCCGGGCTACTACATCTCGCAGCCGGTGTGGCGCGACGGGCGGATCGCGGGCGTCGTCGTCGTGAAGCTCAATCTCGAATGGTTCCAGGGCGCCGATGCGTCCGAGCCGCTCGTCGTCGCGGACGATCACGGCGTCGTGTTCCTGTCGTCCGTGCCCGCGTGGAAATACCACACGCTGCATCCGCTGACGGGGCCGGTCGCCGCGTCGATCTACGAGACGCGCCAGTACGCGCAGCAGCCCGTGACGCCGCTGCCGTTGCGCGTCGAGCAGGTGCTCGGCCCCGATGCCGAGATCGTGCGGCTCGGCCCGGGCCTCGGTGCGCCGCGTTTCCTGGCCTCCAAGCGGCGCATCGGCGAGCCCGACTGGCTGCTCGTCACGCTCGCGCCGATCGCACCGGTGGACGCCGACGCACGCAACGCGACGATCGTCACGGGCTTCGGCTTCGTGTCGGTCGCGTTGCTCGCGTTCTACTGGCGGATGCGTCGCGCGCGTGTGCGCGAGATGATCCGCGGCCGCGCGCTGTTGCAGCAGGCGTATGCGCAGCTGAATCGGCGCGTCGAGGAGCGCACGGCCGACCTGTCGGAAGCGAACGAGCAATTGCAGAAGGAAGTCGGCGACCGGATCCGGGCGGAACAGGAGTTGCGCGCCGCGCACGACGAACTGATCCAGGCGAGCAAGCTCGCCGCGCTCGGCCAGATGGCCGCCGGCATTACGCATGAACTGAACCAGCCGCTCGCGGCGCTGCGCAGTTTTTCGGACAACACGCGAGTGCTGCTCGATCGCGGTGAGCAGGCGGCCGCGCGCGAGAACCTCGAGGCAATCGCCGCGCTGACCGAGCGGATGGGCAAGATCACCAATCAGCTGAAGCTGTTCGTCGGCCGCGCGAAGCCCCGCAACGAGCAGGCGCTCGTCGTGCGCGCGCTGCGCAGCGTACTGTCGTTGCTCGGCGAGCGGCTGCGCGGCGTCGCGCTCACGCTGACGCTGCGGGATGCGACGGTGTCGCCGGCGCAGGATGCGCCGCTCGACCTGGCACAAGACTATCCGCAGCTCGTCGCCCGCTGCGAGGACCTGCGCCTCGAGCAGGTGCTGATCAACCTGCTCGGCAACGCGCTCGATGCGGTGGCGGGCGCGGGTGTGACGACCCCGGCACCGGCGATCGAAGTGACGATCGCGGTGTCGGTCGCGACGCTGTCGATCGAGGTGCGCGACAACGGTTCCGGCATCGCGCCCGAGCTGCTGCCGCGCCTGTTCGAACCGTTCTTCACGACAAAGGAAATGGGGCGCGGACTCGGGCTTGGCCTCGCGATTTCGTCGTCGATCGCAAGCGACGCGGGCGGTGCGCTGACCGCGCGCAATGCGCCGTCCGGCGGCGCGCTGTTCGTCTTGACGCTGCGGCGCGCGCGCACGCATCATCCGGACTCCGTGTCCGAGCCGGCGGGCTCGCACTAGGCCGCAGACCCGGTCGCACGACCGGCATCAACGAGAGCCGCGCGCGCAACCCTGCCGCGCGGCCCGTCAGGAGCAAGTGACTACGATGGCCAACCGGCTGCAAGTGATCTATATCGAAGACGACGCGCTCGTTCGCCGGGCGAGCGTGCAAAGCCTCCAGCTCGCGGGGTTCGACGTCGTCGGGTTCGAATCGGCCGAAGCGGCCGACAAGGCGATCGTCTCCGAAAACGCCGGCGCGATCGTCAGCGACATCCGGTTGCCCGGCGCGAGCGGACTCGACCTGCTCGCGCAGTGCCGCGAGCGCGTACCCGACGTGCCGGTGATCCTCGTCACCGGGCACGGCGACATCTCGATGGCCGTGCAGGCGATGCGCGACGGCGCGTACGACTTCATCGAAAAACCGTTCGCGGCCGAACGGCTGATCGAGACGGTGCGCCGCGCGCTGGAGCGGCGCGAGCTCGTGCTCGAGAACCATGCGCTGCGGCGCGAACTGGCCGGGCAGAACATCGTCGCGCCGCGCATCATCGGCCGGAGTCCCGCGATCGAACAGGTGCGCAAGCTGATCGCGAACGTCGCGCCTACCGATGCGTCGGTGCTGATCAACGGCGACACGGGCGCCGGCAAGGAGCTGATCGCGCGCAGCCTGCACGAGCTGTCGCCGCGTCGCGACAAGCCGTTCATCGCGGTGAACTGCGGCGCGCTGCCCGAGCCGATGTTCGAGTCGGAGATGTTCGGCTACGAGCCCGGCGCATTCACGGGCGCCGCGAAGCGCCGCATCGGCAAGCTCGAATACGCGTCCGGCGGCACGCTGTTCCTCGACGAAATCGAAAGCATGCCGCTCGCGCTGCAGGTGAAGCTGCTGCGCGTGCTGCAGGACGGCGTGCTCGAGCGGCTCGGCTCGAACCAGCCGATCCGCGTGAACTGCCGCGTCGTCGCGGCCGCGAAAGGCGACATGAGCGAACTCGTCGCGGCCGGCACGTTCCGGCGCGACCTGCTGTACCGGCTCAACGTCGTGACGATCGCGCTGCCGCCGCTCGCCGAGCGCCGCGAGGACATCGTGCCGCTGTTCGAGCACTTCATGCTCGACGCGGCCGTGCGTTACGGGCGGCCCGCGCCGGTGCTGACCGACCGGCAGCGCGCGAGCCTGATGCAGCGCGACTGGCCCGGCAACGTGCGCGAACTGCGCAACGCGGCTGACCGCTTCGTGCTCGGCGTCGCCGACATGCCGCAGGAAGCCGGTACAGGCGGCGACGACGCGGAGAGCGACCAGACGCTGAAGGAGCGCATCGAGCAGTTCGAGCGCGCGGTGATTGCCGAGGCGTTGAACCAGACGGGCGGCGCGGTCGCCGCGACGGCCGACCGGCTGCATGTCGGCAAGGCGACGCTGTACGAGAAGATGAAGCGCTACGGGCTGTCCGCGAAAGGCGAAACCGAGCGCTGAAAAAGACACGGACCGCAGAACCGGGTTGTCCGGTCGTGCGGTCCGTTCGACGAGGCAGGGTGCGCGGCGCAGCCCTGCGAGTCGTGTCGGGCGGCGCTCAGGCCGCGTTGTTGCCGAGTGCCTTCTTGAGCAGCGCATCGAGTTCCGCGAATTGCGGTGCGCCGACGTAGCGCTTCAGGATTTTGCCGTCCTTGTCGACGACGAAGGTCGTCGGCGTGAGTTGCACGTTGCCGAACTGCTTCGCGACGCTGCCGTCGTCGAGCGCGACCTTGAACGGCAACTGGCGCGTCTGCGCGTAGTTCGCGACGTACATCGGCGGGTCGTAGTTCATCGCGACCGCGACGAATTCCAGCCCCTGGCCCTTGAAGCGATTATAGGTATCGACCATCTGCGGCATTTCCTGCATGCAGGTCGCGCAACTCGTCGCCCAGAAGTTCACGAGATAGACCTTGCCCTTCAGGTCGCCGGCCGTCGACACCTTCTGGCCCGACAGCAGCGTGAACGTGGCGTCGGGCACGGTGGACTTGCCGTTGAACGCGAAGAAGCCGGCAACGGCGATGGCCGCGACGACGACGGCCGCGACGATATAGCGGACGGGGCCGGTGCGGCGCTGGGCGGGAGGGGTGGTGTTCATCTGCGGTGCTCTCGGAGTCGGTCGATGACGCGGGTCGATGCAAAGGACGTCGAAATTCGGCGTTTATTTTAGCGCGAATGCGGCCCGTGCATCGGTGGCGGCCACACATCCCGGCCGTCGGGTTCGGCGGATAATAGGTGTTTTGCCTGTCCCCATCACTGCCATGCCGAAGGAAGTCATCGAGCCGTTGCGTCCCCTTTTTCGTCCGCTGCGACACTTCGCCGCGCTGGCGTGCGTGAGCGCGGCGCTGGCCGCGTGCTCGCCGTCATATGACTGGCGTACGCTGCATAACGATGCCGGCTACACGATTGACCTGCCGGCGAAGCCGACCGTCGAGAACCAGCCGGTGGCGGTGGGCGGCGTGTCGATGCCGATGCGGATGCAGGCCGCGCACGTCGACGGCGCCGTGTTCGCGGTCGGCACGCTGACGCTGCCCGACGATCGCGACGAGACGCGCGGCGCGGCGCTCGATTTTCTGCAGGCCGGGTTGTCGCGCAATCTCGAAGGCACGCCGCAGACCGTATCGGTGCCCGTGCCGCTCGCGGCCGGCGGTACGGTGAACGGACTCGAGTTGCGCATTGCCGGCGCAGCCAGCGGCGGCGACCATGCGCGCAAGACGATCATCGCGCGGCTCGTTGTACGCGGCCGCCGCGCGTACCAGGCCGTCGTGATCTCCGACGAGCCGCTCGCGCAGGAGCAGCTCGACCAGTTTTTCGGCTCGTTCAAGCTCGACTGATACCGGCCCGCGAGGGCGCTCAGACACGCGGTGACAATTGAAAGTTCATTCGCAGCTTTCGGCGCTAATCGCCGGATTTTGCGGGGATTTTTCGGCTATCCACAGTGCATGTGGATAACTTTGTTGAAAAGTTTGTCGAACCAGCCGCAAAGCCATGTCGGACGGCCTTTCGGTACATTTGACAGCTCGTGCGCCGTTTGAGAAAAATCAATAAAAACAACGAGATGGAAATTCCGCGACGAGAGGGTGCCCGCGCGAATCGATCCGGGGTCGGATTCGTGGAATTGTGCATAAGTCAAGTCTTGACAGTCTGATTTTGTCCTCCGAGGGCATTTACAGCGCCGTGAGCGTGCGGCGGTAGCGGATCGCCTCGGCGATCTGCGTGGCCGTCGGCAGCGGGTCGCCGGCGAGGTCGGCGATCGTTCGCGCCACCTTCAGCACGCGGAAATACGCGCGCGCGGACCAGCCGAAGCGCTCGCCGGCCTCGCGCAGCAGCCGCTCGCCGTCGCTGGTCGGCCGGCACAGATCGTCGGTCTCGCGGCCGCTCAGCATGTGATTCGTCTTGCCCTGCCGGGCGAGTTGCAGCGCACGCGCTTGCGCGACCCGTGCGGCGACCGCCGCGCTCGATTCGCCGGGCGCCGTCACGCGCGACGCGAGCTCGGCCGGCGACAGTGCGGGCAGGTCGATCTGGATGTCGATGCGATCGAGCAGCGGCCCCGACAGCTTGCGCAGGTAGCGCGCGGCGACGTCCGGCGAGCAGCGGCAGCGCCCGGACGGATCGCCGTGCCAGCCGCACGGGCACGGATTCATCGCGGCGATCAGCTGGCAGGCGGCGGGGAAGTCGGCTTGCTGCGCCGCGCGCGAGATCGTGATGCGGCCGACTTCGAGCGGCTCGCGCAGCATTTCCAGCACGTGCCGGTCGAATTCGGGCAACTCGTCGAGAAACAGCACGCCGAGGTGGGCGAGCGTGATCTCGCCCGGCTGCGGCGGATTGCGGCCGCCGACCAGCGCGGCGGCGCTCGACGAATGATGTGGCGAGCGGAACGGCCGCCGGCGCCACTGCGCGGGCGAGAAGCCGAGGCGGCTCGCGGAAAGGAGTGCGGCCGACGTCAGCGCTTCGTCGTCGGTCAGCGGTGGCAGCAGGCCGGGCAGGCGCGCGGCCAGCATCGACTTGCCGGCGCCGGGCGGCCCGACCATCAGCATGTGGTGGCCGCCCGCGGCGGCGACTTCGAGCGCGCGCCGCGCGCCACGTTGGCCGACGACGTCGGCGAGATCGGGGGCGGCTGGCGTCGGCACGCCGTCGAGGCACGGGGCCGCGACCGGCACGAGCCGCGCGTCGGGCGCACCGGCGAGATGCGCGCACAGTGCCGGCAAGTCGGGCGCACCGAACACGGTAACGCCCGGCACGAGCGCGGCCTCGGCGGCGCTGTCGAGCGGCAGGTACAGCTCGGGCGGGCGTGACAGGGCGGTCGCACCGGATATCGCGACGCAATCGGGGCTGGAATGGCGGCCGGGGCCGAGCCCGGAATCGGGACCGGAACCGAGACCGGAACCGAGACCGGAACCGAAGCCCGCTCCGGCGTCACCCGCACGCCAGTCGCGGGCCGCACCACACGCCATCGCGAACGCGCCGCGCATCGGCCGCAGTGCGCCGGTCAGCGACAGTTCGCCGGCGAATTCGCGGCCGGCCAGCGCGTCGGTCGGGATCTGGCCGTTCGCCGCGAGGATGCCGAGCGCGATCGGCAGGTCGAAGCGGCCCGACTCCTTCGGCAGGTCGGCCGGTGCGAGATTGACGGTGATGCGCCTGACGGGGAATTCGAATCCGCAGTTCTGCAGCGCGGCGCGCACGCGCTCGCGGCTTTCGCGGACTTCGAGGTCGGGCAGGCCGACGATGGAGAACGACGGCAACCCGTTGGCGAGGTGGACTTCGACGGTGACGTCCGGCGCGCGGCCGGCCGCCGGCGCGCGACTGCGCACCACGGCAAGCGACATGGCGAGGCTCCTGTAAAGGAATCGGACGGCCACGGCCGTTCGGGGCCGCATGCCGCGGGAATCGGAGGAATCGGTGCGCGCTTGCCGGCGTGGCGCGGGGAAAGAACGAGGAACTGCTGAAACGAGGAACAGCGAAGAGCGGGGGACTGCGGAGTACGACGAAACGGCGGAGCGACTTCGGCGTGGCGGGCGCGAGCCGCACGAGGCGGCCCGCGCCCGGACCCGTCGGTCGGGCGGGGCGTCAGGCCTGGGGTGCCGTAAGCTTCTGCTCGAGTTCCGCGACCCGCTTCTCGAGTTCCTCGAGACGCACGCGGGTGCGGGCGAGCACCTGGGCTTGCGTGTCGAATTCCTCGCGCGTGACGAGATCGAGTTTCGAGAAGCCTTGCGACAGCATGGCCTTCACGTTGCGCTCGACATCCTTGGCCGGCGAGTTTTTCAGCAGGTCGCTGACGCGCGACTGCAAGTCGTTGAAAACGTCGCTGGGTTGCTTCATGTGGTTACCCTTCCTTGCACAAAAAATGTGCATCTTCAGTTGCGTACGTGCCCATGATGCACGCATGACCGGAAATGGTGCGCCGGCGGCGCGAATTCCGGGCATGGCGCCCGCATGGGTGAATGGCCCGGTGATCCGGGACGTGCGTGCACTCTAGCAACGATCCTTTCGCCGCGCCAGCAAACCTGGCCCACATTGGCCATTCGGCCGGGCTCGCGCGCCTTTCAGCGTGCGATGCGGCCCCGCTTCCGGGCCGTTCGAGGCGGCGCTCTCGCGAACATGGCATGCGAGTTGCTGAGAAGAGAACCGTTACAACATTCCAACCAATTCGACGGGACACACCAGCGAGAGGACTCCATGAAACTGATTACCGCAATCATCAAGCCGTTCAAGCTCGATGAGACGCGCGAAGCGCTCTCCGCGCTCGGCGTCTCGGGCATCACCGTGACGGAGGTGAAGGGGTTCGGGCGCCAGAAGGGGCACACCGAGCTGTATCGGGGCGCGGAATACGTGGTCGATTTCCTGCCGAAGATGAAGATCGAGGCGGCCGTGTCGGACGACCTCGTCGACCAGGCGGTCGAGGCGATCGAGCGGGCCGCACGCACCGGCAAGATCGGCGACGGGAAGATCTTCGTCACGCCGATCGAGCAGGTGATCCGGATCCGGACCGGGGAGACAGGCGCGGACGCGCTGTAACGAACAAGACAAGTGACAAGAGGAAACCCGAGATGCGCAAACTTCTGATGTCCCTGCTGATGGCCGGCTCGCTGATCGCGGCCGGTGTCGGTCCCGCGCTTGCCGACGACGCGGCGTCCGCCGCGGCTGCGTCCGCGCCCGCCGCAATGGCGTCCGATGCATCCGCTGCCGCGGCGCCCGCCGCAACGGCATCGGCCGCCACGGACGCATCGGCACCGGCCGCTGCCGCTGCCGCACCCGCTTCGGGCGCCGCCGACGCATCGGCTGCCGCCCCCGCCGCGCCGACCGCACCGTTCTCCGTCGATTCGTCGAAGATCAGTGCCGGCGACACCGCGTGGATGCTCACGTCCACCGCGCTCGTGCTGTTCATGACGATCCCCGGCCTCGCGCTGTTCTACGCGGGCATGGTCCGCAAGAAGAACGTGCTCGCGACCGTGATGCAGAGCTTCGCGATCACCGCAGTGATCACGGTGCTGTGGACGGTGGTCGGCTACAGTCTCGCGTTCACGCCGGGCAACGGCTTCATCGGTGGCCTGTCGCGCGTGTTCCTGCACGGGATGACCTACGTGAAGGGCGACAAGGCGACCACGCTCACCGTCAGCCACCTGGCGACGACGATTCCGGAGTCGGTCTATTTCGTCTATCAGATGACGTTCGCGATCATCACGCCGGCGCTGATCTGCGGCGCATTTGCCGACCGGATGAAGTTCTCGGCGATGCTCGTGTTCATGGCGCTCTGGTCGCTGATCGTCTACGTGCCGATCGCGCACATGGTGTGGGAGCCGACCGGCTGGCTGTCGGCGGACGGTGTGCTCGACTTCGCGGGCGGCACCGTGGTGCACATCAATGCCGGTATCGCAGGCCTCGTGTCGTGCCTGATGCTCGGCAAGCGGGTCGGCTTCGGCCGCGAATCGATGGCGCCGCACAACCTGGTGCTGACGATGATCGGCGGCTCGATGCTGTGGGTCGGCTGGTTCGGCTTCAACGCGGGTTCCGCAGTCGCGGCAGACGGCCGTGCCGGCTTCGCGATGCTGACGACGCAAGTGGCAACGGCCTGCGCGGCGCTCGGCTGGATGTTCGCCGAGTGGGTGGCGCACGGCAAGCCGTCGGTGCTCGGCATCGTGTCGGGCGCGGTCGCGGGCCTCGTCGCGATCACGCCGGCCGCCGGCTTCGTCGGCGTGACGGGCGCACTCGTGATCGGCATCGCGGCCGGCGTCGTGTGCTTCTGGTCGGCGACGTGGCTCAAGTCGAAGCTCGGCTACGACGATTCGCTCGACGCATTCGGCGTGCACGGTATCGGCGGGATCCTCGGCGCGTTGCTGACGGGCGTCTTCGCGGTCAAGGATATCGGCGGTGCCGACGGCAGCCTGCTGCTGCAGGCGAAGGGCGTGCTGATCACGCTGGTGTACAGCGGCGTGCTGAGCTTCGTGCTGCTGAAGCTGATCGACCTGACGATCGGCCTGCGCGTGACCGAAGAGGAAGAGCGCGAAGGTCTCGACGTGGTGCTGCACGGCGAGCATGTCGAATAAGTCGTAAGTATGAACGGCGGGCCGCGACGACGGCCGCCCTGAATGAGCGCAGCGATTTCGGCCCGCCTACCCGGCGGGCTTTTTTTCTCCTGCCGCCTGTTGTCGCAGCGCATAACCCTTCGACCTATCGGGTCAATAGCCGAAAACTTCCTCCAAACCCTTGCGAAGCCGGGAACAATCCCCAAATGGGCGAGGCAATTGCTCTACAATCTTCATTCTCCCGCTCGCGAGTGATTCATGGTTCCCCACCTCGTTACCGCGTTGAACGGTCCGCTGCTCGAACTCGAGCAGAAGATCCTCGACGCGACGCCTGCGATCGAACGCTGGTTCAGGCTCGAATGGCAGGAACACACCCCGCCGTTCTATTGTTCGGTGGACCTGCGCAACGCCGGCTTCAAGCTGGCGCCCGTCGACGCGAACCTGTTCCCCGGCGCGTTCAATAATCTGCCGTCCGAAGTGCTGCCGCTCGCCGTCCAGGCCGCGATGGCCGCGATCGAGAAGATTTGCCCGGACGCGAAGAACCTGCTCGTGATTCCAGAGTTGCCGACCCGCAACGCGTTCTACCTGGAAAACGTCGCGCGGCTCGCGACGATCATGCGCCAGGCCGGCCTGAACGTCCGCTTCGGCTCGCTCGATCCGAGCATCACCGACATGACGCCGATCACGCTGGCCGACGGCCAGAAGATCGTGCTCGAGCCGCTCGAGCGTTCGCAGCGCCGCCTCGGCCTGAAGAATTTCGATCCGTGCTCGATCCTGCTGAACAACGACCTGTCGGCAGGAATCCCGGCCGTGCTGGAAAACCTGCACGAGCAGTATCTGCTGCCGCCGCTGCATGCGGGCTGGGCCGTGCGCCGCAAGTCGACGCACTTCTCGTGCTACGACGACGTCGCGAAGAAGTTCGCGAAGATGGTCGGCGTCGATCCGTGGATGGTGAATCCGTATTTCGCGCACGTCGAAGGCGTCGACTGGCAGGCGCATGAAGGTGAGCAGGCGCTCGCCGATGCGATCGACGGCGTGCTCAAGAAGATCGCGCGCAAGTATCGCGAATACGGCATCAGCGAAAAGCCGTATGTCGTCGTGAAGGCCGACGCGGGCACCGCAGGGCGCGGCGTGATGACCGTGCACGACGCGGCCGAGATCGGCCGCATGTCGAAGGCGGAGCGCGCGCAGATGGCCGAATCGAAGGCCGGCCTCGCGGTGCGCGACGTGATCGTGCAGGAAGGCGTCTATACGTTCGAGCGCGTCGGCGACGAAGTCGCGGAGCCCGTCGTATACATGATCGACCGCTACGTGGTCGGCGGCTTCTATCGCACGCACGGCGGCCGCGAGCGCGACCAGAACCTGAACGCCCCCGGCATGCACTACGTGCCGCTCGGCTTCGAGCACACCGCGCTGCCGGATGCCGGTGCGAAGCCGGGTGCCGCGCCGCCGAACCGTTTCTACATGTACGGCGTCGTCGCGCGGCTGTCGCTGATCGCGTCGTCGATCGAACTGGAAAAGACCGATCCCGAAGCCATCCAGGTGTAACGGACCTTCGCCACGTACAGGACCCGCATGGACATTCTTTTTATCGCCGACCCGCTCGATCATTTCAAGATCTACAAGGATTCGACCTACGCGATGATGGCGGAAGCCGCTCGGCGCGGGCATGCGGTGTATACGTGCCAGCCGCACCAGCTCGCATGGACGGGCTCGGGCGTCGAGGCGGACGTGCAGCGCGTGACGATCGTCGGCGACACGGCCGACCTGCATCGCCGTCCGTGGCACGAGGCGGCCGCGCACGAATCGCGTCAGTTGACGTCCTTCGGCGCGGTGCTGATGCGCAAGGATCCGCCGTTCGACATGGAGTACGTGACGGCCACCTGGATGCTCGAGCTAGCCGAGCGTGCCGGTGCACGGGTGTTCAACAAGCCGCAGTCGATCCGGGATCATTCGGAGAAGCTCGCGATCGGCGAGTTTCCTCAATTCGTCGCACCGACGCTCGTCACGCGAGACGCCGCGCGCCTGCGTGCGTTCCATGCCGAGCATGGCGACGTGATCGTGAAGCCGCTCGACGGCATGGGCGGGATGGGCGTGTTCCGCGTGAAGGCCGATGGAATGAATCTTGGCGCGATCATCGAGATGCTGGGCCACGACGGCACGCGCTCGCTGATGATCCAGAAGTTCATTCCCGAGATCAAGGCCGGCGACAAGCGCATCCTGCTGATCGCGGGCGCGCCCGTGCCGTATTCGCTCGCGCGGATCCCGCAGGGCAGCGAGGTGCGCGGCAATCTCGCCGCGGGCGGGCTCGGCGTCGCGCAGCCGCTGACGGCGCGCGATCGCGAGATCGCCGACACGCTCGGGCCCGTGCTTGCGTCGCGCGGGCTGCTGCTGGTCGGCCTCGACGCGATCGGCGACTGGCTGACCGAGGTGAACGTCACGAGCCCGACGTGCTTTCGCGAGATCATGGAGCAGACGGGCTTTGACGTCGCTGCGATGTTCGTCGACGCGCTGGAGCGTGCGGCCGCGTAGGCCGTCTCCCGCGCAACCCCGGCGGCGGCCCGCGCAGGTCCCCCGTCGCCGGAGCAGCTTGACCGGCCTGCTACAATGCCCGCTTGCCCGGTGCCGTAATCGGCGCACCGAAGGCCCGGCGGTCGGGCCGACACTGTTGCAAGGCTGAACATGAAACGTTCCCCACACTCGCTACGCTCATTGCCCCGCCGCGGGGTATCGGCCCGCCAGGGGCGGCCGGGAGCGATCTGACATGGCCGGGATTCTGATCATCGCACACGCGCCCCTCGCCACCGCGCTGCGGGACTGCATCGCGCACATCTACGGCGGCGTGCCCGCCCGCATCGGCTGTATCGACGTGATGGCGGACAGCGACCCCACCCAGGTGATGGCGTTCGCGCACGCGGAGCTCGCGCGGCTCAGGGAAGAGAACGGCGTCGTCGTGCTGACCGACATGTACGGCGCGACGCCCGCGAACATCGCGGGCCAGCTCGCGAAGCTCGACAACGTGCGCGTGCTCGCGGGGGTGAACCTGCCGATGCTGGTGCGGGCCGTCTGCTACCGCACGGTGCCGCTCGACAAGCTCGTCGACAAGGCGCTGTCCGGCGGCGCGAAGGGTGTTCACGAGGTATCTGCCGGCACGCCGCCGCCGCCGTCGGAAACCGGCTGCGGCCAGTGCGCGCCGATTCCGCCCGAGCCGCAACCGCGCACCGAATCGCACTGACCGTCCCGTTTTCCGTTTCAGACTGACCCGCCGACGCCCGTCGCCGGCGGCCTCGACCGACCCGACCGAGAATCATGCTTCAACAAGAAACCACCATCGTCAACAAATTGGGGCTCCATGCACGCGCATCGGCCAAGCTTACGCAACTGGCCGGCAACTTCCAGTCGGAAGTCTGGATGACGCGCAACGGGCGCAAGATCAATGCGAAGAGCATCATGGGCGTCATGATGCTGGCGGCGGGCATCGGCAGTACGGTGACGATCGAGACCGAGGGGCCGGACGAACGCGAAGCGATGGACGCACTGCTCAAGCTGATCGCGGACAAGTTCGGCGAAGGTCAGTGATTCCGCGCGGATCACTGCCGTTTCGAATCGGAATGCCGCGTTTTTCGCGGCATTTTTTTCGTCTGAAGCATTGATACGTAACGCGTAATGCTGCGCTGCACGCAGTCAGCGTGAGGGGACGGAATTTATAATCGCTAACCGGGGTCATAAGCGCATCGCAGCAGTGTGCCGCGGCTTTACATGTACAGAGGAGGTGCGCGTGTCCTTCACGCTGCATGGTATTCCCGTCTCACGTGGTATCGCGATCGGGCGAGCGTACCTGATCGCGCCGGCGGCGCTCGACGTCGCCCATTACCTGATCGAAGCGAACCAGATCGATGCCGAGGTCGAGCGTTTCCGCACGGCGCTCGAAACCGTGCATCACGAACTCGAGGCGCTGCGCGCCGACCTGACCGACGACACCCCGACCGAAGTGGGCGCGTTCATCGACGTGCACATCATGATCCTGAGCGACGCGATGCTCGTGCAGGAAACCATCGACCTGATCCGCACGCGGCGCTACAACGTCGAATGGGCGCTGACCGAGCAGCTCGAGCTGCTCACGCGCCACTTCGACGACATCGAGGACGAATATCTGCGCGAGCGCAAAGCCGACATCGAGCAGGTGGTCGAGCGCGTGCTGAAGGCGCTCGCGGGCGCGCCGTCCGCGTCGCAGGCGCTCGATCGAGCGGCCAGGAACGGCACGAACGAGATGATCGTCGTCGCGCACGACATCGCGCCGGCCGACATGATGCAGTTCAAGTCGCAGTCGTTCCAGGCGTTCGTCACGGATCTCGGCGGCCGCACGTCGCACACGGCGATCGTTGCGCGCAGTCTCGGCATTCCGGCCGCGGTCGGCGTGCAGCACGCGAGCGCGCTGATCCGCCAGGACGACCTGATCATCGTCGACGGCGACCAGGGCATCGTGATCGTCGATCCGGCGCCGATCGTCCTCGAGGAATATTCGTACCGCCAGTCCGAGAAACTGCTGGAGCAGCGCAAGCTGCAGCGCCTGAAGTTCTCGCCGACGCAGACCTTGTGCGGCACCAAGATCGAGCTGTACGCGAACATCGAGCTGCCCGACGATGCGAAGGCGGCGGTCGAGGCCGGCGCGGTCGGCGTCGGGCTGTTCCGCTCGGAGTTCCTGTTCATGCATCAGAAGGAGATGCCCGAGGAGGAGGAGCAGTTCGCCGCGTACAAGCGCGCGGTCGAGTGGATGAAGGGCATGCCGGTGACGATCCGCACGATCGACGTCGGCGCGGACAAACCGCTCGAGGCGCTCGACGAAGGCTACGAGACGGCGCCGAACCCTGCACTCGGGCTGCGTGCGATCCGCTGGAGCCTGTCCGAGCCGCAGATGTTCCTCACGCAGTTGCGCGCGATCCTGCGCGCGTCCGCGTTCGGGCAGGTGAAGATCCTGATCCCGATGCTCGCGCACGCGCAGGAGATCGACCAGACGCTCGACCTGATCCGCGAGGCGAAGCGCCAGCTCGACGACGCGGGGCTCGCATACGATCCGAACGTGCGTCTCGGCGCGATGATCGAGATCCCGGCCGCAGCGATCGCGCTGCCGCTGTTCCTGAAGCGCTTCGACTTCCTGTCGATCGGCACGAACGACCTGATCCAGTACACGCTCGCGATCGACCGTGCGGACAACGCGGTCGCGCACCTGTACGACCCGCTGCATCCGGCGGTGCTGCATCTGATCGCCTATACGCTGCGCGAAGCGAAGCGGGCGGGCGTGTCGGTGTCGGTGTGCGGAGAGATGGCGGGCGATCCGGCGCTCACGCGCCTGCTGCTCGGGATGGGGCTCACCGAGTTCTCGATGCATCCGAGCCAGTTGCTGGTGGTGAAGCAGGAGATTTTGCGTGCGCACCTGAAGGCGCTCGAAAAGCCGACGGCCGACGTGCTCGCCGCGTTCGAGCCGGAAGAAGTGCAGGCGGCGCTCAAGCGCCTGGCGGTCGCCGAGCCGCGCGCGGACGCGGCCGCCTGAGCGGCAGCGAAGCAGGCCGCGCCGCGAAACCGGAGTCGAGAAATAGTCGCGAAACGTCACGCATGCGCCGCCGGGCGCATGCAGCCGGCGCGTGTCAGTGCCGGCCGCCGCACACCGGGCAGTCGGCCTGGCGCGCGATCTTCATCGTCGTCCATTCCATCCGCAGCGAATCGAGCATCATCAGCCGGCCGTTGAGCGTCGTGCCGATTCCGCCAATCACGCGCAGCGCTTCGGCGGCCTGCATTGCACCGATGATCCCGACCGTCGGTGCGAACACGCCCATCGTCGAGCACGCGACTTCCTCGAACGGCTGGTCTTCCGGAAACACGCAGGCGTAGCAGGGCGCGGCCGGGTCGCGGAAATCGAACGTGCTGATCTGGCCGTCGAAGCGCAGCGCGGCGCCCGACACGAGCGGTACGCCGTGCGCGACGCACGCACGGTTGATCGCGTGGCGCGTCGCGAAGTTGTCGGTGCAGTCGAGCACGACGCTTGCGCGCGGCACGTGTTCGTCGAGCCACGCATCGTCGACGCGCGCCGCGACCGCATGCACCGTCACTTCGGGATTCAGCTGCGCGAGCGCGTCGCGTCCCGATTCGACCTTGCTGCGACCGACCGAGGCCGTCACGTGCAGGATCTGCCGCTGCAGGTTCGTGAGGTCGACCGTGTCGGCGTCGACCAGCGTGATCGTGCCGACGCCGGACGCCGCGAGATACATCGCGGCCGGCGAGCCGAGGCCGCCGGCACCGACGACGATCGCATGCGCGTCGAGGAAGCGCTGCTGCGCCTCGATGCCGATTTCGTCGACGAGGATGTGGCGGGAGTAGCGAAGGAGTTGATCGTCGTTCATGGGGAAGTCGTGAGCGAGGCGGACCTGCTGGCTATTCTAGGCGCGCATGAAAAACGGGCCATCGCGGTCTTCCCGCGATGGCCCGTCGGATACCGTCCGGCGCTTACTGCGGTGCCGACGCGGGCTTCGGTGCGGCGGCCTTCGCGCCCGATGCCTTCGCGGCGGACGCGGCCTTGCTGACCGGGCTCTTCGTCGTGCTCTCGGCGAGCAGCGACTTCGATTCCTGCACCGGCTTGCCTTCGAGCTTGTTGAGCGCTTGCTGCATCATGAAGTCGTCGGCGCTGCCGAACTCGATCGGCTTGCGATCGCGGTCCTTCTGGCGTTGCTCCGGCGTCTTCTTGTCGTTCTGCTCCTCGAGGATGCGCAGCTGATCCATCCGGCGCTGCTCGCGCTCTTCCTGTTCCTTCTTCTCGTTCGGATCCTGCGTGTTCGCGAGGTGGTTCGAGTAATCGACTTCACGCGTCACGAGCACGTCGTCCGGATCGCCGTCCGCGTACTGATCGACCGGAATGTCGGGCGTGATGCCCTTGTTCTGGATCGAACGGCCGCTCGGCGTGTAGTAGTACGCGGTCGTCAGGCGCAGTGCGGTGTCGGCCGTCATCGGGCGGACCGTCTGCACCGAACCCTTGCCGAACGTCGTCTTGCCCATGATCAGCGCGCGCTTCGAATCCTGCAGCGCACCGGCGACGATTTCCGACGCGGACGCCGAATACGCGTTCGTCAGTACGATCATCGGCACGGTCTTGAAGACCGGCGGCAGGTTCTTCAGCGGATCGCCATCGAAGGACGGCAGGCGGTAGTTGTCGTAGGTGTCGCGGTAGACCTGTTTCGAATCCGGGATCTGGCCGTTGGTCGACACGACGACGGAGTCGGGCGGCAGGAACGCGCCGGCGACGCCGACCGCGCTCTGCAGCAGGCCGCCGCCGTTGTTGCGCAGGTCGACGATCAGGCCCTTCAGGTTCGGCTGCTGGCGTGCGATGTCCTGCAGCTTCGCGGCGAGATCGGGCGTCGTGCGCTCCTGGAAGCTCGTGATCCGGATGTATGCGTAACCCGGGTCGAGAATCTTCATCTTCACGCTCTGGACCTTGATGATCGCGCGCGTGACCGTGACCGGGAACGTGCGGTCGTCGCTCTTGCGGAAGATCGTCAGCGTGACCTTCGTGCCGGGCTCGCCGCGCATCTGCTTGACGGCCTTGTCGAGCGTCATGCCGCGCACCGGCTTGTCGTTGATGCGCGTGATCAGGTCGCCCGGACGGATGCCGGCGCGGAACGCGGGGGTGTCCTCGATCGGCGAGATCACCTTGACGAGGCCGTCTTCCTGCGAGATCTCGATGCCCAGACCTGCGAAGCGACCCTTCGTCTGCTCCTGCAGTTCGTCGTAGTCGGTCTTGTCGAGGAACGACGAGTGCGGGTCGAGGCTCGACACCATGCCCTTGATCGCCGCCGTCAGCAGCTTCTTGTCGTCGACCGGCTCGACGTACTCGCGCTTGATCTGGCCGAACACTTCCGCGAACAGGCGGAGCTGGTCGAGGGGAAGCGGTGCCGTGGCGGTTTGCTCGGCCGACGCCGAAATCTGCAGCGTGGCGAACACGCCCGTGGCGAGGCCCGCGGCAATCAGGCCGATGTTCTTCAATTTCATTCGCATAGAGAGTCTGGTGCGGTCGGGAAGCGCGTGGCGGTAGCGGGGATGTAGCGGACAAGTATAACTGTTCGTCCGATTACTCAGTGGAACGGTGCGAAAAGGTCTCGTGCCCCGGGTCTCGTGCCCCGGCGGGGTGCCGCCGGACGCGCGACGGATTCGAAAGCGGATTCGACAGCACCGGAGCCGCGAAGGTTCGCGCCGCGCACCGGAAAGGCCGGGCGGGGCGCACCGAAGGCGGCCCCGCCCGACGGATGTCAGCCCGCCTTGCCCTGCTTCGCGACGGCGGCCTGCGCCTTGGCGATCGCGTCCTGGTCGCCGAGGTAGTAGTGCTTGATCGGCTTCAGGTTCTCGTCGAGTTCATACACGAGCGGCACGCCGTTCGGGATGTTCAGGCCGACGATGTCGCTGTCCGAGATGCCGTCGAGGTACTTGATCAGCGCGCGCAGCGAGTTGCCGTGCGCGGCGATCAGCACCTGCTTGCCCGCGCGGACGGCCGGTGCGATCGACTCGTTCCACAGCGGCAGCACGCGCGCGACCGTGTCCTTCAGGCACTCGGTAAGCGGCAACTGCTCGCGCGGCACCTTCGCGTAGCGCGGGTCGTCGAACGGCGCGCGTTCGTCGGTCGGCTCGAGCGCGGGCGGCGGCGTATCGTAGCTGCGGCGCCACACGAGCACCTGGTCGTCGCCGAACCTGGCGGCCGTTTCCGCCTTGTTCAGTCCCGACAGCGCGCCGTAGTGGCGCTCGTTCAGGCGCCACGAGTGGACGACCGGCAAGTACATCAGGTCCATCTTGTCCTGCACGTGCCACAGCGTGCGGATCGCGCGCTTGAGCACCGACGTGTACGCGATGTCGAACGTGTAGCCGGCCTCCTTGAGCAATTCGCCGGCCTGATAGGCCTCGTTGCGACCCTGTTCGGTGAGGTCGACGTCGACCCAGCCGGTGAAGCGGTTTTCCTTGTTCCACGTCGATTCGCCGTGGCGGATGAGAACGAGTTTGTACATGGATCTTGCGGTCGGTAGTGAAGGAAGCGGGGCGCGTCGCACGGTGCCCGGTTCGGGGCCCGCCATCGCGCAAGACGGTTATTTTATAATGGTGGGATTGTCCTTTTCCGATTTCTCTTTTTCCGGCGGCATTCCGTGACGTTCTTTACCAATTACACGAACCTGGCCCTTATCGCCATCCTGCTGGTTTCCGGCGGCCTGCTTGCGTGGCCGGCCCTGCGCCGGGGCCGCGGCGGCCTGTCGGCTGCAGAGGCGACGCAACTCATCAATCGCCGCAACGCGATCGTGATCGACGTGCGTGCCGCGTCCGACTTCGCGGCCGGCCACCTGCCGTCGGCGCGCCAGGTCGCCGCCGGCGAGATCGGCGCGAAGATTGCGCAGGTCGCAAAGAACAAGAGCACCCCCGTGCTGCTCGTCTGCCAGAACGGCCAGCAGTCGCAGAAGGCGGCGCGCGAGGTCGAGGCGGCAGGCTATGCCGAGGTGCACGTGCTCGAGGGTGGCGTCGCCGCCTGGCAGCAGGCCGGGATGCCGGTCGTCAAACAAGGAGTGGCGAAGTGAACAAGGTTTTGATGTACAGCACGCAGGTGTGTCCGTATTGCATGCAGGCCGAGCGCCTGCTGAAGCTGCGCGGCGTCGAGCAGATCGAAAAGGTGCTGATCGACCGCGATCCGGCCCGCCGTGAGGAAATGATGACGCGCACGGGCCGTCGCACGGTGCCGCAGATCTACATCGGCGACACCCACGTCGGCGGCTACGACGATCTGTCGAAGCTCGACCGCGAAGGCGGCCTGCTGCCGCTTCTGCAAGCGGCCTGATTAGGGCAGAATGGCCGCCGGCCGCGCTGCGGCTGAGCGCGCAGGATTCAACCGAGGCGGCCGGCGAGAAGCCGGGCCGTCTCGTCACCACTTTTAGGGAAACACCATGTCCGACGTCGAAAACCAACCGTTCTTCAACATCCAGCGCGTCTACCTGAAGGATATGTCGCTCGAGCAGCCGAATTCGCCGGCGATTTTCCTCGAGCAGGACATGCCGTCTGTCGAAGTCGAAGTCGACGTCAAGGCCGAGCGCCTTGCCGAAAGCGTGTTCGAAGTCGTCGTGTCGGGCACCGTCACCGCGAAGGTGAAGGACAAGGTCGCGTTCCTGATCGAAGCGAAGCAGGCCGGCATTTTCGACATTCGCAACATTCCTGACGAGCAACTCGACCCGCTCGTCGGCATCGCCTGCCCGACGATCCTGTTCCCGTACCTGCGCTCGAACATCGCCGACGCGATCACGCGTGCGGGCTTCCCGCCGATCCACCTGGCGGAAATCAACTTCCAGGCGCTGTACGAGCAGCGTCTCGCGCAGCTTCAGCAGCAGGCCGGTGCAGCAGGCGCGCCGAACGGCACGACGCTGAACTGACGTCTCACTCCGGACCGGTGCTGGGTATGAAAGTAGCCGTTCTCGGCGCCGGTGCCTGGGGCACCGCGCTCGCGGGCCATCTGGCCGCGCGGCACGATACGCTTCTCTGGGCGCGCGACGCCGCGCTGATCGCCGGGCTGCAGGCCCGGCACGAAAATTCCCGCTACCTGGACGGCATCGCGCTGCCCGATGCGCTGCGCTACGACGCCGATCTCGGCGTCGCGCTCGCGCACGGCGCCGCGGACGACGCGCTGTGCGTGATCGCCGCGCCCGTGGCCGGGCTGCGCACGCTGTTCGGCGCGATGCGCGACGCGGGCTGCGTGCCGGCGCACGTCGTGTGGGTCTGCAAGGGCTTCGAGGCCGACACGCATCTGCTGCCGCATCAGGTGATCGCGGCCGAGTTGCCCGGGCAGCACAGCAACGGCGTGCTGTCGGGGCCGAGCTTCGCCCGCGAAGTCGGGCTCGCGCTGCCGGTCGCGCTGACGGTCGCGAGCGCGTCCGTCGAATGCCGCGAGCGCACGCTCGCCGCATTCCATCACGGCGCGATGCGGATCTATACGGGCGACGACGTGGTCGGTGTCGAGGTCGGCGGCGCGGTCAAGAACGTGCTCGCGATCGCGACCGGCATCGCCGACGGCCTCGGGCTCGGGCTGAACGCGCGCGCCGCGCTGATCACGCGCGGCCTCGCCGAAATGTCGCGCCTCGGCGTCGCGCTCGGCGGTCGTGCGGAAACCTTCACCGGGCTCACGGGCCTCGGCGACCTGATCCTCACCGCGACGGGCGACCTGTCGCGCAATCGCACGGTCGGCCTGCAACTCGCGGCCGGCCGCTCGCTGAACGACATCCTTGGCGCGCTCGGCCATGTGGCCGAAGGCGTGCGCTGCGCACAGGCCGTGCTCGCGCTCGCACGTGCGCAATCGATCGAAATGCCGATCACCGAAGCCGTGTGCGGCGTGCTGTTCGACGGCGTGGCGCCGCGCGATGCGGTCAGCGGCCTGCTGCGGCGCGACGCGCGCGCCGAATAACGCCGATTTGCCGTCGCTGCGCGCGCGATGCGCGCGGCGCCAAAGCGCACTACGCTTGAACAGTCTCCGGCGTTTCGGGAGGGTGTCATGCTGCAGATCGGTTCCACCACGTTCGACGCACAAGTCGTCGACATCACGACGCTCGACGTCGACGCGATCGTCAATGCCGCGAACGGCTCGCTGCTGGGCGGCGGCGGTGTCGACGGCGCGATCCATCGCGCGGCCGGCCCGGGCCTGCTGGCCGAGTGCCGCACGCTTGGCGGTTGCGACACCGGCGACGCGAAGCTCACGCGCGGCCACGGGCTGCCTGCGCGCTACGTGATTCATGCGGTCGGCCCGGTGTGGTACGGCGGCGGGCGCGGCGAGCCCGAACTGCTGGCGTCGTGTTACCGGCGCGCGCTCGAACTGGCCGAGGACGTCGCCGCGACGTCGATCGCGTTTCCCGCGATCAGCTGCGGCATATACCGCTATCCGGCCGAGGCGGCTGTCGACATCGCGGTCGGCACGATCGTGGAAACGCTGCCGCAGGCGCCGAATCTCGCACGCGTGGTGTTCGCGTGCTTTTCTTCCGACATCTACGACCTGTATCGCGCGCGGCTCGCGCGCATCTAGCGGGGCGGGCCGCGCGGCGCGCGAGCTGCGGCGGCGTCAGGCGCCGCCTTCGAAGCCGGCCTGGCGCCACGCTTCGAACACGACCACCGCGACCGTGTTCGACAGGTTCAGGCTGCGGTTGCCCGGCCGCATCGGCAGGCGCACGCGCTGTTCGTTCGGAAAGCGCTCGAGCACGTCGGCAGGCAGCCCGCGCGTCTCCGAACCGAACACGAACCAGTCGCCCGGCACGAACGCGTGATCGTGGAAGCGGCCCGAGCCGCGGGTCGTGAATGCGAACATCCGCGCGGGATCGGGCGTCTCGGCCGCGACGAACGCGTCCCAGTCGCGGTGCACGCGCATTTCCGCATATTCGTGATAGTCGAGTCCTGCGCGGCGCATCTTCGCGTCGTCGAGCGGAAAGCCGAGCGGCTCGATCAGATGCAGGCGCGCGCCGGTGTTGGCGCAGAGGCGTATCACGTTGCCGGTGTTCGGCGGAATTTCGGGGGCGACGAGGACGACGTTGAACATGGTTGGGTCTGGCTGGGCCGGTCGGGACGGAGCGACGTGCATTCCTTCCCGGCCGGTCGGTTCGTGACGGCCGTGGCCGCGTTCGGGCGGCCGGCCTCTCTATCTAATTAATCCCTGGCGGTGCGCAGCGCAACCAGATTCGTCACGCGCGCGGCGCCCGCTGCCTTCAATGCGTGCGCGGCGGCCGCGAGCGTCGCGCCGGACGTCATCACGTCGTCGACGAGCGCCACGTGGCGACGGGTGACGTCGCCCGCCACCGCAAACGCCGCGACCATGTTGTCCCGCCGCGCGCGCCGGTCGAGCCGCGACTGCGGCGCGGTTTCGGTCACGCGTGCAAGCAGCGCCGCGTCGGCGCGCACGCCGAGCCGGCGCGCGAGCGGACGCGCGATCGCCCACGCCTGGTTGTAGCCACGCGCGACGAGCCGCCCGTGCGACAGCGGCACCGGCGCGATGACGTCGAAGCTGCCGGCGCGCCGCATGTCGTCCGTATCGTCGACCCGCTGCGCGAGCCGGGCCGCGAATTCCGCGCCGAGCGCGAGCCGCGCGTGAAACTTCAGGCCGCGCGCGAGCCCGTCGAGCGGCGCGCGGTAATCGGCGAGCGCGAGCGTCGCGTCGAACGGCGGCGGCGTCGCGCGGCATGCGTCGCACCGGTAATCCGCCGCGCGCGAACGCGGCCGCGCGGTGCCCAGCGGCACGGCGCAGACGTTGCACCGCAAGCGCGCTTCATTCCAGTACGCGGCGTCGCAAGCGGCGCAAATCACGCTGTGTGACAAATTGCCGCACTGCGCGCATCGATTCGGCAGCGCGTGCGCGACGATGCGCGCAAGCAACACACCGACCTGCGACAAAACGACGCGCATCGTGCGCGGAGCGGAACTGCGATCCATCGGGAACACTCCAGATGGCCCACCTCGATGAAGGCTGCGAGGCGAGCGAGTATACTTCGGGCTCTTCGCCAGTGTGCCCGACATGTCCTCAGCCTCGACTTCACCCGGCCGTCCGGCCAATGACGCCCGGCGTTTGCGGCGGATCTTCGATCGCCGTGCCGCCTCGTTCGACACGGTCGCGTTCCTGCCGCGCGAGATCGCGCAGCGGATGAACGAGCGCCTCGAGTACATCAAGGTGAGCCCGGCGGCCGTGCTCGATGCGGGCTGCGGGCCGGGCGACGATTTGCCGGCGCTGCGCGCGCGCTTTCCGGAGGCCCCGGTGTTCGGCGTCGACCTGTCCGGCGCGATGCTCGCGCAGGCGGGCCAGCGCGAGGTCGAGCAGACGAGCTGGCGCCGCTGGCTGCCGGCCTCGCTCGGCCGGGCGCTGGGCCAGCGCGGCCCGCGCGTCGCACAGGCCGACTTCTCGATGCTGCCGTTCGCGGCCGGCGCGTTCGACCTGATCTGGTCGAATCTCGCGCTTCACTGGCATTCGCGTCCCGATACGGTGTTCCCCGAGTGGCAGCGCGTGCTGCGCGTGAACGGCCTGCTGATGTTCAGTACGCTCGGCCCCGACTCTCTGCGCGAGCTGCGCGCGGCCTGCGCGGACGCCGAAGCGGCGCTCGGCATCGTGCCGCCCGCACCGCGCGTCATCGATTTCGTCGACATGCACGATCTCGGCGACATGCTCGTCGAGAGCGGCTTCGAGATCCCGGTGATGGACCAGGAAGTGCTCACCGTCACCTACAAGACACCCGATTCCCTGCTGGCCGACGTGCGCCGCTGGGGCGCTTATCCGTTCGAACGCACGGCGCCGCAGCGCGCGACGCGGCGTTTTCGCGCGGCGCTCGGCGACGCGCTGGAGGCGCGCCGGCGCGCGGACGGCACGATTGCCCTGACGTTCGAGGTGGTCTACGGCCACGCGTGGAAGGCCGTGCCGCGTACGACTGCCGAGGGGCACGGGATCGTGCGTATCGAAGATATCGGCAAGGGGCGTCCGAAGAATCGGTAAAGCGGTAAAGAGGTGTTTTGTTATGTCTGAAATTAGCGGCGCAAAGCGGGGTCGAATTAGCGGCGAAAATGGCCGGGAAGCTTGTGGCGCTTGGCTCGCGGGCCGATAGGCGCTTGCTTGTGGATGCCATTGAACCCGCCTATAATGCGTCAGCTTGTCGTCCCCGGGTCCCCGCAATACGGGGCGACGAGTCCGATGCAGGCATGCATCGCATGCCATTCGCGTGAGGCGGCGATGGAAGCAGCGAGGGTTTTGGCGGAGACGACGAACAACGAACCGGTCATCGCAGACTGGCTCATGAAACGCAATTGTTCGGTGTCGCCGCGCCAGTTCGTGCTGTTTTACGCGTCGCTCGCGGGCTTCTCGCTGGTGATCGCGGCATTGCTGATGTGGCGGGGGGCCTGGCTCGTCATGCCCTTCACCGGAATCGAGTTGCTTGTAGTGGGTGTCGCATTTGCGATTTATGCTCGCCACGCAGTCGATTACGAGCGCATCAGGCTGTTTCCGCACCGGCTCCTGATCGAGCGGATGGATGCGGAGCGGCTCACGCAGATCGAATTCAATCCGCGCTGGGTGCGGGTCGAGCCGGGTGCGACGCCACGCGATCCGATTCGACTGGTATCGCGCGGGCAGACCGTCGTGATCGGGCAGCATCTCGCGCAGTACAAGCGTGCGCAGTTCGCCGACGAACTGCGCGTGTCGCTCAGGCGCTGCGGCTGACGAGGCGCGGGCACCGGCCGCAGAGAGGCCGGCGTCTTGCGACGGGGGAGGGTTTGAATGGAAATTTTGGGTAAGGATGCTATGAAAACAATCAAGCGAGCCCTCACGGGCGTGCTGGCATGCAGCGGATTGCTCTTTGCCGGCGCTGCTCTGGCGGTCGGTGATAGCCCGGGCGGCCCCCGCGTCAACGAGATCAACTTTCAGCCGCCTGTCACGAAGATCGCCGAGGAGCTCTACGACCTCCACACGATGATGCTGATCCTGTGTACGGTGATCTTCGTCGGCGTGTTTGGCGTGATGTTCTATTCGATCTTCGCGCACCGCAAATCCAAGGGCTTCAAGGCCGCCAATTTCCATGAAAGCACGACCGTCGAAATCATCTGGACGATCGTGCCGTTCATCATCGTCGTATTGATGGCGCTGCCGGCGACGAAGGCTGTCGTCGCCATGAAGGACACGACCAACGCCGACCTCACGATCAAGGTCACCGGCTACCAGTGGAAGTGGGGCTACGACTACGTGAAGGGCCCGGGCGAGGGCATCAGCTTCCTGTCGACGCTCAGCACCCCGCGTGATGAAGTGATGGGCAAGAAGCCGATCACCGACACCTATCTGCAGGAAGTCGACAACCCGCTCGTCGTGCCGGTCAACAAGAAGATCCGCATCATCACGACCGCGAACGACGTCGTCCACTCGTGGTACGTGCCCGCGTTCGGCGTGAAGCAGGATGCGATCCCCGGCTTCGTGCGCGACACGTGGTTCAAGGCTGACAAGGTCGGCACGTTCCGCGGCTTCTGTACCGAACTGTGCGGCAAGGAACATGCGTTCATGCCGGTCGTAGTCGTTGTCCTGTCGGAAGACGACTACGCGAAGTGGGTCACGGCGCAGAAGGCCAAGCTGGCCGGCGCGGCGGTCGATCCGAACAAGGTTTACACGATGGCCGAACTCGTCTCGCACGGCGAGGACGTCTACAAGGCGAACTGCGCGGCCTGCCACCAGGTGAACGGCAAGGGTCTCGGCGCATTCCCGGCAATGGACGGCAGCCCGATCGTGAACGGCCCGATCGCCGGCCACCTCGAGCGCGTGCTGCACGGCAAGGGTGCAATGCCGTCGTGGGCGTCGCTGTCGGACCTCGACATCGCATCGGTCATCACTTACGAGCGCAATTCGTGGGGCAACCACAGGAACGATCTGCTGCAGCCGAAGCAAGTGGCTGACGCGCGCAACGGCAAGATGCCGGAAGACACGGCAGGCGCGGCAGCACCGGCAGAAGCAGCCTCGGCACCGGCGCAAGCCGCGTCGGGCGCAGCCGAGCAGCCGGCGGCATCGGCCGCACTGTCGACGATCTATTTCGAGACGGGCAAGAGCGTATTGCCGGCGGATGCGAAAGCAGCGATCGCCGCAGCGGCCGACTATGCGAAGGCACATCCGGACGCGAAGCTCGCGCTGTCGGGTTTCACCGACAAGACGGGCTCGGCCGACGCGAACGCCGAACTGGCCAAGCATCGTGCACAAGCCGTGCGCGACGCGCTGAAGGCAGCAGGCGTGGCGGAAGACCACATTATTCTCAAAAAGCCGGAAACGATCACGGGCGGGGCGGACGCGAAGGAAGCCCGGCGTGTCGAGATCGGCCCGGCGGCTTGACGTGTCGCTGAGTTAGTCGACGTATTCGCATTAGGAGATTCTCATGTCTAGCATCGGGCACGACGTAGCCGCGGACCACGCGCACGACGACCACGCGCACGAAACACCGCACGGCTGGCGGCGCTGGCTGTTCGCCACCAACCACAAGGACATCGGTACGCTGTACCTGCTGTTCTCGTTCATCATGTTCCTGTCGGGCGGCGTGATGGCGCTCGGCATCCGTGCCGAGTTGTTCGAGCCGGGCCTGCAGATCATGCGTCCGGAGTTCTTCAACGAACTCACGACGATGCACGGCCTGATCATGGTGTTCGGCGCGATCATGCCGGCATTCGTCGGCTTCGCGAACTGGATGATTCCGCTGCAGATCGGCGCATCGGACATGGCGTTCGCGCGGATGAACAACTTCAGCTTCTGGCTGCTGCCGGTTGCAGCCGTGCTGCTGGTCGGCTCGTTCTTCGCGCCGGGCGGCGCGACGGCTGCCGGCTGGACGCTGTACGCACCGCTGTCGACGCAGATGGGCCCGGGCATGGACTTCGCGATCTTCGCGGTCCACTTGATGGGTGCATCGTCGATCATGGGCGGTATCAACATCGTCGTGACGATCCTGAACATGCGCGCACCGGGCATGACGCTGATGAAGATGCCGATGTTCGCTTGGACGTGGCTGATCACGGCGTACCTGCTGATCGCCGTGATGCCGGTTCTGGCAGGCGCGATCACGATGGTGCTGTTCGACCGCCACTTCGGCACGTCGTTCTTCAACGCGGCAGGCGGCGGCGACCCGGTGATGTACCAGCACATCTTCTGGTTCTTCGGCCACCCCGAGGTGTACATCATGATTCTGCCGGCGTTCGGGATCGTGTCGCAGGTGATCCCGGCGTTCGCGCGCAAGACGCTGTTCGGCTATAGCTCGATGGTGTACGCGACGGCTTCGATCGCAATCCTGTCGTTCATGGTCTGGGCGCACCACATGTTCGCAACGGGCATGCCGGTCACCGGTCAGCTGTTCTTCATGTACGCGACGATGCTGATCGCCGTGCCGACGGGCGTGAAGGTGTTCAACTGGCTCGCGACGATGTGGCGCGGTTCGATGACGTTCGAAACCCCGATGCTGTTCGCGATCGGCTTCCTGTTCGTGTTCACGTTCGGCGGTCTGACGGGCCTGATGCTGGCAATGGCACCGCTCGACATCCAGTACCACGGTACTTACTTCGTGGTGGCGCACTTCCACTACGTGCTGGTGGCCGGGTCGCTGTTCGCGCTGTTCGCGGGCTGGTACTACTGGTCACCGAAGTGGACGGGCTGGATGTACAACGAGACGCGCGGCAAGATCCACTTCTGGTCGTCGATGATCTTCTTCAACCTGACGTTCTTCCCGATGCACTTCGTCGGTCTCGCGGGCATGCCGCGCCGCTATGCGGACTACCCGGCGCAGTTCACGGACTTCAACCAGGTGGCGACGATCGGCGCATTCGGCTTCGGCCTCGCGCAGGTGTACTTCCTGTTCGCAGTCGCGCTGCCGGCCTACCGTGGCGGCGGCGAGCTGGAAAAGGCGTCGGACAAGCCGTGGGATGGCGCGACGGGCCTCGAGTGGACGGTGCCGAGCCCGGCTCCCTTCCACACGTTCGAGCAACCGCCGCACGTCGAATAAGTTTCACCGGGCGCTCCGCCGCTGCCTGCCGTGCAGGCAGGCGCGGCGGGCGCCGAACCGAAGTTTCAGCGAAGTTTCAGATGAACCGGAATCCACAACAAAGACGTACGCCCGAGCAGATTCGCGCGGGCAACAAGCGGCTCGGCCTCATCCTGCTCGTCATCGCCGCCGTTTTCTTTGTGGGTGTCGTGATCAAGCAGTGGTGGCTGTCCACACACTGATGCAGTAACTGACGTAGTAGCGAGGAAGCAGTCGTATGTCGAAGCCGGAAGAGGGCGCCGTCGATCGCGCATTCAATCGTTCGATGCTGGTGAAGCTCTTCGTCGTGGCCGCACTGATGTTCGGCTTCGGCTTCGCGCTGATTCCGATGTATCGCGCGATTTGCCAGGTCACCGGTATCAACAACCTGGTGCAGCGCGACGTCAGCGAACGTGAGGCAAAGAATTCGCAGGTCGACTACAGCCGTACGGTGTCGGTCGAATTCGATGCGAATGCACGCGGCCCGCTCGGCTTCAAGCCGGAGCACAACAGCCTCGACGTGCATCCGGGCGAACTGACGACGATCATGTACGACGTGGCGAACGGGCAGGGCCGTCCGGTGGTCGCGCAGGCGATTCCGAGCTACGCGCCGAAGCAGGCGACGGAGTTCTTCAAGAAGATCGAGTGCTTTTGCTTTACGCAGCAGACGCTGGCCGCGAACGAGTCGCGCAGGATGCCGGTGGTGTTCGTGATCGATCCGAAATTGCCGAAGGACGTGAAGACGATCACGCTGTCGTACACGTTCTTCGAACTGAATACACCGGCCGCGTCGGCGCCGGCGCAGCGCAGTACGGCCGCGCAGGGCGCGGCGACCCCGGGCGCATGACGACGGAGACAGGGCGATGACGGAGACCAGGCGGAACGGCACGTTCGGCCAGGCGCTGAAGGCGGTGTTGTGGTCGTTCTTCGGTGTGCGCAAGCGGCGCGATCTGGAGGCCGATGCGACGCAGCTCAATCCGCTGCACGTGCTGATCGTCGCGTTGATCGCGGCCGGCGTGTTCATCGGCGTGCTGATCCTGATCGTGCGCGCGGTCGTGGGCTGACGCCCGCGGCCACGAAAGAATGCAGTGCGCGGCGCCTCGGCGCCGCGTGCGGGAAAGAGCGGCGGCGGTCGCGCCGCGCAAGAAATAAAGCCGGAGCGGTTTCCGGTACACAAATTGGACTGAAGTGGAGAATCAAGCATGAGCGGTCAAAACCAGACCCCGTACTATTTCGTGCCGCATCCGTCGCAGCACCCGATCAGCGCGGCCATCGGCCTGCTGGTCATGCTCGGGTCGGTGGCGCTGTGGATCAACGGTCACGACTGGGCTCCGTACACGGCGCTGGTGGGCCTGCTGTGGTTGCTCTTCACGCTGTATCACTGGTTCGGTGACGCGATTTCCGAGTCGGAAGGCGGTCATTACGGCAAGAACGTCGACAAGTCGTACCGCTGGAGCATGAGCTGGTTCATCTTCTCCGAAGTGATGTTCTTCGGTGCGTTCTTCGGCGCGCTGTTCTATGCGCGTGAAATCGCGCTGCACCAGCTCGGCAGCCTCGACTACAAGCTGATCTGGCCGGACTTCTCCGCCGTTTGGCCGAACGAAGGCCCCGCCGCGCTCGCCGGTCACTTCAAGACCATGGGCCCGTGGCCGATCCCGACGCTGAACACGGCATTCCTGCTGTCGTCGGGTGTGACGCTGACGGTGTCGCACCACGCGCTGCGTGACGATCACCGCAAGAAGGCGATCGCCTGGCTGGCCGCGACGCTCGTGCTCGGTATCTGCTTCCTGTTCATGCAGGGCTTCGAGTACTACCACGCGTACAACGAACTGAACCTGACGCTGAACTCGGGCGTGTATGGCTCGACGTTCTTCCTGCTGACGGGCTTCCACGGTTTCCACGTGTTCCTCGGCGGCACGATGCTCGCAGTGGTGCTGGTGCGGATGATCCGCGGCCACTTCAAGCCCGATCATCACTTCGCATTCGAAGGCGCCGCGTGGTACTGGCACTTCGTCGACGTCGTCTGGCTCGGCCTGTACGTCGTCGTCTACTGGCTGTAAATGCAATAGCGGCCCGCGCAGCGATGCGCGGGCCGTTTTCATTGGCGGGGATGGGGCAGCGGCTGGCTGCTTGCACTCAACGCCACCCCGGCGCCGCCGCGACTCAGTCAGGCGGCGCTTTTGCTTGGTGGCGCGGCTGTGCGGCGAAATGTCACAGCGGTCGCAGCGGCCGCCGTGGCGAATGCATCAACGCCCGACCGGCAGGCCGGTCGAATGGATCCAGCCCATCCAGTTCGCGAGCAGGATGAACAGGAACAGCGAGATCGACAGCCCGACGCGGGTGGCGAGCGACCAGGCCATGCGTTTCGTATGGCCGCGGTCGTGCATCATGAAGTAGAGCGCCGAGCCCATGCTGGCGATGATGAGGACGAAGGCAATAGGAACGAGTATGTGCATGACACGAACCGGACGACGGCAATTCGAAAGGAAGGGGATAATTATCGCACTTCGCTTTCGCGAATGCGCCTGGCGGGTGGCATGATGAAGATTCGTCTGCTGCCTGCGCTGCTGATCCTCATCGTCGTCGCGGTCACGATCCGTCTCGGTTTCTGGCAGCGCGACCGCGCGCACCAGAAGGAAGCGCTGCAGGCGAATATCGTCCGCTACGAGCACGCGGCACCCGTCGACGTCGGCGCGCAGCCGATGCCGCTGGCGTCGATCGAGTTTCACCGCGTGCGAGCCACGGGCCGCTTCATGCCGGAGCAAGCAGTGTTCCTCGACAATCGGCCGTATAACGACCAGCCGGGTTTTTATGTCGTGATGCCGTTTAAACTCACGGGCGGCGGCGTCGTGCTGGTCAACCGCGGCTGGCTGCCGCGCAACATCTCCGATCGCACGGCGATCGAGCCGTTCCCGACGCCTGCTGGCGAGGTCGAGATCGAGGGCATCGCGCGCGCCGACGCGTCGCGCGCGCTCGAGCTTGGCGAGGGCGGCTCGGCCGAGCACCAGAAGATCAGGCAGAACCTGGACGTCGGCGCGTATGCGAAGGAAACGGGGCTGCCGTTGCAGCCGTTCGTGATTCAGCAGACGAGCGATGACGGCGACAAGCTCGTGCGCGACTGGCCGGCGGCGACGACCGGCGTCGAGCGCAATTACGGTTACATGTTTCAGTGGTGGGCCATGGCGGCGGCCGCGCTCGGTTTCGGTCTGTACGCCGCGCGGCGTGCGGCGAAGAAGTCGGCCGGCGCGTGAGCGCGATGCCCGGACGCGGCGGCCATGCCGCGGGTTCGTTTCGAGAGGTTTGATTTGTCCATGCAATCTTCCCGTCAGGGTTCGGCCACGGCGCCGATTTCTCCGGCGGCCCGCAAGCGCGGCCGCTGGATGCTCGTGCTGCTCGGCCTCGTGTGCGCGGCGCCGATACTCGCGTCGTACTTCACCTATTACGTGATCAAGCCGAAGGGCGGCTCGACCAACTACGGCACGCTGATCGAGCCGCAGCGGCCGATTCCGGCCGATCTGCAGGTCACCGACGAAACCGGCAAGACGGTTCCGCTGTCGTCGCTGCGCGGCGTGTGGCTGTTCGTGATGACCGACAAGAGCGCGTGCGACGACGCATGCGCGGAAAAGCTCTATTTCATGCGCCAGATCCGCGTCACGCAGGCGGGCGAACGGCACCGGATCACGATGGTGTGGCTGCGCAGCGATGCGGCCGCGATTCCGCCGAAGGTGCTGCAAGCCTATCCCGACACGCGCCGGCTGGTCGCCGATGCGGCCGCGGTGGCCGCGTGGCTGCCGGCCGATGCCGGCACGCGCGACACCGACCATATCTACATGGTCGACCCGAACGGCAACCTGATGATGCGTTTCCCGAAGAACCCGAACCCCAGCAAGATCAAGACGGACGTCACGAAGCTGCTGAAGTGGTCGAGCATCGGTTAAGGCGAGACAACGAGGCAAACATTCGATGTCGTATCTACTGCAACTCGGCCTGATCGGCTTCTGCATCGCGCTGCTGCCGCTGTCGTACGTATGGGTGAAGGCCGACGACAACAAGTTCCGCAAGCTGGTGTGGATCACCACGTTCCTGACCCTAGACCTGGTGATGTTCGGCGGCTTCACGCGGCTGACCGATTCGGGCCTCGGCTGCCCGGACTGGCCCGGCTGTTACGGCACGTCGTCGCCGTTCATCGCGCACGCCGCGATCACGGCCGCGCACCAGGCGATGCCGACCGGCCCCGTCAGCATGACGAAGGCGTGGATCGAGATGATTCACCGCTATTTCGCGATGGCGATCGGCGTGCTGATCATCGCGCAGGTCGTGATCGCGTGGTCCGCGCGGTTGCGCCGCCGGCCGCTGCACGTGTCGCCGTGGTGGCCGACGAGCCTGTTGCTGCTGATCGTCGTGCAGGGCGTGTTCGGCGCCTGGACCGTCACGATGAAGCTGCAGCCGGTGATCGTCACGACCCATCTGCTGCTCGGTCTGACGCTGCTCGGCACGCTCGGCTGGCTCGCGGCGCGGCAGACGCCGTTGCCGTCGCATGATCCGGAGGCAGGCCGCTACCGCGCGGCTGCGCTTGCGGCGCTGGTGCTGCTGGTCGTGCAGATCGCGCTCGGCGGCTGGGTGAGCACCAACTACGCGGTGCTCGCGTGTACCGATTTCCCGACCTGCAACGGGCAGTGGATCCCGCCGATGAACTTCGGCCAGGGCTTCCATCTGTGGCGCGCACTCGGGATGACGCAGGACGGCGAGGCGATCACGCAGGACGCGCTGGTCGCGATCCACTGGACGCACCGCACGTTCGCGCTCGTCGTCGTCGCGTATCTGGTCGCGTTCGCGCTGAAGATGCGCCGCTTCGAGTCGCTGCGGCGGCCCGCGAACGGCGTGCTGCTGGTCGTGCTGCTGCAGTTCGTGACGGGCCTGACCAACATCGTGCTGCAGTGGCCGCTGCCGGTGGCCGTCGCGCACAACGGCGGCGCTGCGATCCTGCTGCTGCTCGTCGTCATGTTAAACTTTCGCATCCTTTCAAGCCGCCCCGGCCGTGTCGCGCAGCCCGCGCGCGACGCCGCCCCGGCGTGACCGTCCCCATGCAAAGCACCCTTTCCCAATCGCCCGGTAGCCGGTTTTCGCAGTACATGGCGCTGACGAAGCCGCGTGTCACGCAGCTCGCAGTGTTCTGCGCGGTGATCGGCATGTTTCTCGCGACGCCGGGCATGGTGCCGTGGCATGTGCTGATCGGCGGCACGGTCGGCATCTGGCTGCTGGCCGGCGCCGCGTTCGCGATCAACTGCCTCGTCGAGCAGAAGATCGACGCGATGATGCGCCGCACCGCGTGGCGTCCATCCGCGCGTGGCGAGATCACGACGCCGCAGATCCTGCTGTTCTCCGCCGTGCTCGGCGGCCTCGGCGCATGGACGCTCTATACGTTCACGAATCCGCTGACGATGTGGCTGACGATCGCGACGTTCGTCGGCTACGCGGTCATCTATACGCTGCTGCTCAAGCCGATGACGCCGCAGAACATCGTGATCGGCGGGGCGTCGGGCGCGATGCCGCCGGCGCTCGGCTGGGCCGCGGTCACCGGCGCGGTGCCGGGCGACGCGTGGATCCTCGTGCTGATCATCTTCGTGTGGACGCCGCCGCATTTCTGGGTGCTCGCGCTCTATCGCCGCAAGGACTACGAGAACGCGGGCCTGCCGATGCTGCCCGTCACGCACGGCGAGAAGTTCACGCGGCTGCACATCCTGCTGTACACGGTAATCCTGTTCGCGGTCACGCTGATGCCGTTCATCTCGGGGATGAGCGGGGCCGTCTACCTGACGAGCGCGGTGCTGCTCGGTGCGGTGTTTCTCGCATATGCGTGGAAGATCTATCGCGATTACTCGGATGAACTCGCCCGCAAGGCTTTCCGTTATTCGATCGTCTACCTGTCGCTGCTGTTCGCCGCGCTGCTCGTCGATCACTATGCACGCCCGCTGCTCGGCGTGTAACTGCACGGTTTGAACGCAATGCTCCATTCACGATTCGGGCGCCGGGCGCGCCAAGGCTGGATGCTGGCGTGCGCATTGGCGACAGCTTTGTTGCTCGCCGGATGCGACAACGCGCCGAAATTCCAGAATCTCGACATCACCGGCAACACGCAGTTCGGCACCGATTTCTCGCTGCCCGACACGACCGGCAAGGTGCGCACGCTGGCCGACTTCAAGGGCCGCGCAGTCGTGATGTTCTTCGGCTATACGCACTGCCCGGATGTATGTCCGACGACGATGGCCGAATTGTCCGAGGCGCTGAAGCAGCTCGGGCCAGATGCCGCGAAGCGGGTGCAGGTGCTGTTCGTCACCGTCGATCCGGAGCGCGATACGCCCGCGCTGCTCGGCCAATACGTGCCCGCGTTCGATCCGTCGTTCATCGGCCTGCGGCCGGCCGACGAAGCGCAGTTGAAGAAGGTCACGAAGGATTTCCGCGTGTATTACGCGAAGGTGCCTGGCAAGACGCCCGGCAGCTACACGATGGATCACACCGCCGCGAGCTACGTGTTCGATCGCGACGGCAAGCTGCGCCTGTTCGTGCGCGACGGCCAGGGCCCCGGCCCGTGGGTCCACGACCTGAAACTGCTGGTCGACTGAGCGGCACGCGCCGCATGATCGCCCGGGCGCTCGCCCGGCGATACGCGTGACGGCCGCGCCGCGCCGTCACGCATTCTTCCTGCTTCCCCTCGAATTGCCATCACCGCTTCGCAGCGCGCGGCGTGCACGCACATGCGCGCTCGAGCGCGTTACGGCAGTGCCGGTACGTTGAAGCCCTGCGCCGCGCGCGTGATCCTGAATTCGGTCACGCGATAGGTCGCGAGCCCTTCGGTCACGAACGGATCGGTCTTCAGGATCGCGTCCAGTTCGTCGCGATCGATGCGGGCCGCGAGGATCACGCCGCCTTCGCGCGGCACCTTCGGCCCTGCCGCGATGAAGATGCCGCGCTCAAGCAGCGGCTGCAGATACGCGCGATGGCGTTCGAGCGCGTCGTCGATGTGCTCGAGCGACGCGGTGTAGTGGATGTCGATGACGTACATGGATGGCCCTGGAATGTCGCCGGCGCGGTGCGTGCCGGCTAGCCGGTCTTTGTAGCACAGCGGCCGTTCCGTGTCGTGCCGTGCTTCGCACGCCGGGCGCGTGTATTCAAGTTGTAAGCATCGCTGCCGTAAATATGGAAGCAACCGTTTGCGCGCGGTCGAGACCATCGCGCGCGCATGCCGGGCATCGACATCGACTAGAGGCATGCAGATGAGCAGAATGAGTTTGAACCGCAAGCTGTGGATCGCGCTTGCGCTGGTATGGATCGGCCTTCTCGGCGTCGGCGCATGGAGCGCGTACGAGACACGCGCGACGATGCTCGCCGAACGCAAGGCAGGCATCGCGAACCTCGTCGACTCGGCGGCCGGCATCGTACGCGCGTATCACGCGCTCGCGCAGAACGGCACGCTGCCCGAAGCCGACGCGAAGCGCGATGCGCTCGCGAGCCTGGCCGCGATGCGCTACGGCGATTCGGGCTACGTGTTCGTGATGGACTCGAAACCCGTCGTGCTGATGCACCCGACGTTGCCGAAGCTCGTCGGCACGCAGGTCGGCGATTATCTCGATCCGGACGGCAAGCCGCTGTTCGTCACCATCCTGAATGCCGCGAAGGCGACCGGCAGCGGCTTCGCCGAGTATCGCGGACGGCTGCCGCACAGCGAGACGGCCGTGCCGAAAATCAGCTACGTCGCGCGCTTCGCCCCGTGGGACTGGAACATCTCGAGCGGCGTATTCCTGAAGGATATCGATACCGCCTGCTACCGGACGCTGTTCGGTCACCTCGCGGTCGTGTTCGTGATCGGTTTCGTGATCAGCGCGGCGATGCTCGTGATCATCCGCAACGTGCGCGGCAGCCTCGGCGGCGAGCCGGACGAAGCCGCCGCGCTGGCCATCCGTATCGCGCAGGGCGACCTGAGCCGGCCGGTGCCCGTGCGCGACGGCGACAGCACGAGCATGATGGCGGCGATGCGCGACATGCAGGCTCGCTTGCAGGCGGCGATCGGCGGGATCCGCCAGTCGGCTGAATCGATTGCATCGGCGAGCCGCGAGATCGCGTCCGGCAACGACGACCTGTCGCAGCGTACCGAGGAGCAGGCCGCGTCGCTGGAAGAAACGGCGGCGAGCATGGAGCAACTGACCGCGACGGTGAAGCAAAACGCCGACAACGCGCGGCAGGCAAGCGGGCTCGCGAACAACGCATCGGAGATCGCGCGTGCCGGCAACGACGTCGTGAGCCGCGTGATCGGCACGATGGGCGAGATCGACGACAGCTCGCGCAAGATTGCCGACATCATCGGCGTGATCGAGGGCATTGCGTTCCAGACCAACATTCTCGCGCTGAATGCGGCGGTCGAGGCCGCGCGCGCCGGCGAGCAAGGGCGCGGGTTCGCGGTGGTCGCGGGCGAGGTGCGCTCGCTCGCGCAGCGCAGCGCGACGGCCGCGAAGGAGATCCGCGAGCTGATCGTCGACTCGGTCGAGCGCGTGCGCAACGGCTCGATGCTGGTCGGCCAGGCCGGCACGACGATGGGCGAGATCCTGCAGGCGGTCGCGTGCGTGACCGACATCATGGGCGAGATCGCGGCGGCGTCGGAAGAGCAGGCGAGCGGCATCACGCAGGTCGGGCGCGCGGTCACGCAGATGGACCAGGTCACGCAGCAGAACGCAGCGCTCGTCGAGGAGGCCGCCGCCGCTGCCGCGTTGCTGCAGGAGCAGGCCGGGCGGCTGCGCGACGCGGTCGGCGCCTTCCGGGTCGGTGGTGGCAACGGGGGTGGCGCGTCGCATCGCGCCGGTGGGCGGACGGGCGAACCGGTGTTCGGCGTGCAGCCCGCAGAAGAAGCGGTCGCCGCGTAACGACCGCAGCCCGCGCGGCTATCGACGAAGGCGGGCACGACGAGAAGGAGCATCGTGCCCGGCCGGCAGTTCGGAGGGGAAGGCCATCCCTCCGCCTCATGAAACGCAACTAACGGACGATTCGAGCCACCCTTGCCAGCACCGTCGCGGTGCATACCTATATGAGCGGGATGTATTTCACTTCCGGCTCATCCTGTGACACCATTTGCCCCTTCCTGCGAGTCGGGGCATACCCGTATCGCGCCCCTATTTTCAGTTAGCAAGAAAGCGAGAAACAGATGAAGCGTCGCAGTCTCCTGAAGGTATTTTCCGTGCTGGCCACCGGTGCCGCACTGACGCTGTCGGCTGGCGCGCACGCCGAAGACAAGGTGATCAAGGTCGGTACGGTTGCCGGTCCGGATTCGGAAGTGTGGCAAGTCGTGCAGAAGGTCGCGAAGGAGAAGGAAGGCCTGAACGTGAAGGTCATCGAGTTCAACGACTACGTGCAGCCGAACGCGGCGCTCGACGCGGGCGACCTCGACGCGAACAGCTTCCAGCACCAGCCCTACCTCGACAGCCAGGTGAAGCAGCGCGGCTACAAGATCGTCAGCGCGGGCCTGACCTACATCTCGCCGATGGGCGTGTACTCGAAGAAGTTCAAGTCGCTGAAGGATCTGCCGCAAGGCGCGAAGCTCGCGGTGCCGAACGATCCCTCGAACGAGAACCGCGCACTGCTGCTGCTGCAGACGCAAGGCGTGATCAAGCTGAAGGCCGGTGCGGGCACGGGCGGCAATAACGCGACGGTGCTCGACATCGCCGATAACCCGAAGAAGCTGAAGATCTCCGAACTCGACGCCGCGCAACTGCCGCGCGTGCTGTCGGACGTCGACGCAGCCGTGATCAACACGAACTACGCGATCGCCGCAAACCTGCAGCCGACCAAGGACGCGATCGCGCTGGAATCGCTGACGAGCCCGTATGCGAACCTGATCGCCGTGCGCGCGAAGGACAAGGATCAGCCGTGGGTGAAGAAGCTGGTCAAGGCGTACCAGTCGCCGGAAGTGAAGGAATTCATCAAGAAGCAGTTCAAGGGTTCGATGGTTGCGTCGTTCTGAGCGTGATCGGTTGACCGAACGAAGGCCTGCACGTGTGCAGGCCTTTTTTTATGGGCGACGGGCGGCGTTCCGTTGCTGTTGCGCATGCGGCTCTCGCGCAACGCGTCGTGCATGCAATCGCCGTATGGCGCATTGCAGTTGGTCGGCGCGAATGCCGCTGCACGGATCCCCGGTTTCATCTGCCCTCTGCTGGAGTGAACTGGGTCGATCGACAGGATAACGTAAGGACCCGGCGGCGACTGACGCGTTGCGCCGACCCTGGCGCAAACCGCCGTCGGCCGGGCTTCTCGCGCGTTTCGACGCGGCGCGGCGCAGGCGCGCGTCGGCCTGTCGAGCGAAAGCATGGAGTCAGGATGTGGTCTGCGGAAATGGTATTCTCATGCGTTCGTCGCCGCGCGCCTTCCCGGGGGCCGAGCGGGGCCAGTGCCGCCGCGTTGCGCGCGCCGGCACCCGCATGACGGCGGCGGGAATCCATCATCCAGAACCGACACAAATACGGGGGAGACTCACCCATGAAGCGTTTCAAGACTTTCGCGATCCGTTCGATCACGGCCGGCGTGGCCGCACTCGCACTCGCCGGCGCTGCGCACGCGCAGACGGTCAAGGTGCTGTCGATCGTCGACCATCCGGCACTCGATGCGATCCGCGACGGCGTGCGCGCCGAACTGAAGGCGCAAGGCTACGGCGACGACAAGCTCAAGTGGGAATACCAGAGCGCGCAGGGCAACACGGGCACGGCCGCGCAGATCGCGCGCAAGTTCGTCGGTGACCAGCCCGACGTGATCGTCGCGATCGCGACACCGGCCGCGCAGGCTGTCGTCGCGGCGACCAAGAGCGTGCCGGTCGTCTATTCCGGCGTGACCGATCCGGTCGCCGCGCAGCTCGTGAAGGGCTGGGGCCCGTCGGGCACCAACGTGACGGGCGTGTCCGACAAGCTGCCGCTCGACCGCCAGGTCGCGCTGATCAAGCGCGTCGTGCCGAAGGCGAAGACGGTCGGCATGGTCTACAACCCGGGCGAGGCGAACTCGGTCGTGGTCGTGAAGGAGCTCAAGGAGATCCTCGCGAAGCAGGGCATGACGCTGAAGGAAGCGGCCGCGCCGCGCACCGTCGACATCGGCCCGGCCGCGAAGAGCCTGATCGGCAAGGTCGACGTGATCTACACGAACACCGACAACAACGTCGTGTCCGCGTACGAAGCGCTCGTGAAGGTCGCGAACGAAGCGAAGATCCCGCTCGTCGCCGGCGATACCGACAGCGTGAAGCGCGGCGGCATCGCGGCGCTCGGCATCAACTACGGCGACCTCGGCCGCCAGACCGGCAAGATCGTCGCGCGCATCCTGAAGGGCGAGAAGCCGGGCGCGATCGCGTCGGAGACGAGCAACAACCTCGAGCTGTTCGTGAACACGGGCGCGGCCGCGAAGCAGGGCGTGACGCTGTCGCCGGATCTCGTGAAGGAAGCGAAAACGGTCATCAAGTAAGCGGCCCGACCGCCGCGCTTGCGGGCCCGATCCGGGCCTGGACAACATCGCCGGACGGGCGGCTCCCACCCGGAGCCGCCCGTCCGCTTCGCCCGGTCGTACACGTCCGGCCGGGAAGCAACAGGATTTCCCCATCATGTCTCTGTTCTCGTTTCTGGGCGCCCTGGAGATCGGCCTGATCTTCAGTCTCGTCGCCCTCGGGGTGCTGATCTCGTTTCGCATCCTCAATTTCCCCGACCTGACCGTCGACGGCAGCTTTCCGCTCGGCGGCGCCGTCGCCGCGACGCTGATCTCCGCCGGCTACGATCCGTTCACGTCGACGGTGATCGCAATCGTCGCGGGCGCGCTGGCCGGCTTCGTCACCGGCTGGCTCAACGTGCGCCTGAAGATCATGGATCTGCTCGCCAGTATCCTGATGATGATCGCGCTCTACTCGGTGAACCTGCGGATCATGGGCCGGCCGAACGTGCCGCTCATCACCGAGCCGACGATCTTCACCGTGCTGCAACCCGACTGGATGCCCGACTACGTGCTGCGCCCGGCGCTGCTCGCGATCGTCGTGGTGGCCGCGAAACTCGGCCTCGACTGGTTCTTCTCGTCGCAACTCGGCCTCGCGATGCGCGCGACCGGCGCGAACCCGCGGATGGCGCGTGCGCAAGGCATCGCGACGGGCCGCGCGACGCTTGCCGGGATGGCACTGTCGAACGCGCTCGTCGCGCTCGCCGGTGCGCTCTTCGCGCAGACGCAGGGCGGCGCCGACATCTCGATGGGGATCGGCACGATCGTGATCGGGCTGGCCGCCGTGATCATCGGCGAGACGCTGCTGCCGGCACGCCGGCTCGTGCTGACGACGCTCGCCGTCGTGCTCGGCGCGATCGTCTACCGCTTCTTCATCGCGCTGGCGCTGAACAGCGAATTCATCGGCCTGAAGGCGCAGGACCTGAACCTCGTGACGGCCGCGCTCGTCACGATCGCGCTGGTGTTGCCGGCGACGCGCAAGAAGCTGTTCGCGCGCAAGAACGGAGGGGCATGACATGCTGTCCGCACAAGACCTGAAACTCACGTTCAACCCCGGCACGCCGATCGAGACGCGCGCGCTGCGCGGGCTGTCGCTCGAGATTCCCGACGGCCAGTTCGTCGCGGTGATCGGCTCGAATGGCGCCGGCAAGTCGACCTTCCTCAATGCGGTCAGCGGCGACCAGCGAGTCGATTCGGGGCGCATCGCGATCGACGGCACGGACGTCACGCGCCAGCCCGCGTGGGACCGCGCGCACCTCGTCGCACGCGTGTTCCAGGACCCGATGGCCGGCACTTGCGAGGCGCTGACGATCGAGGAGAACATGGCGCTCGCGATGGCGCGTGGTGCGCGGCGCGGTTTTCGTGCGGCGCTCGACCGGCCGTCGCGCGAGCTGTTCCGCGACAAGCTGCGTCTGCTGAACCTCGGGCTGGAAAACCGGCTGACCGACCGGATCGGGCTGCTGTCGGGCGGGCAGCGGCAGGCGGTGAGTCTGCTGATGGCATCGCTGCGTCCGTCGCGGATCCTGCTGCTCGACGAGCACACGGCCGCGCTCGATCCGAAGACGGCCGCGTTCGTGCTGGAGCTGACCGCGCGCATCGTCGCCGAGAGCAAGCTGACGACGATGATGGTCACGCACAGCATGCGGCAGGCGCTCGACTACGGCGACCGCACGGTGATGCTGCACCAGGGGCAGGTCGTGCTCGACGTGTCGGGCGACCAGCGCAAGGGGCTCGACGTGCCGGACCTGCTGCAGATGTTCGAGAAGGTGCGCCACGAGCAGCTCGACGACGATGCGCTGCTGCTCGGCTGACGCGCGACAGGCGGATCGGCGCGGTGTGCGGTGCGGGCATCGTGCCGGTTTGCTTGCCGGACCGCCGGCGCGATCCGGTTTCGCCGGCGTCGCCCGGGCCGGGGTGGTGGGCGTTCGGCCGGTGCGAGCCGGCCACGCCCGGGCCGGTTCGCCTTGAGATGACAGGCACGCCGGCTTTTCTTCCGCGGTTCATCTGACGAAATACTGGTTTCATACCAGTACTGTGCGACGCGGGCGCATTGCCATATACTGTATATCCATACAGTTGTGGGTGGCGTCATGCTCGCATCCTCCATTTCTCCCGAATCCCTTCATCCGTCGTTGTGGCGCGGCTCGCAGCTCGCGCGCGGCGGTCAGCGCACGATCGACACGGGCTTTGCGCCGTTGTCGGCCGAGCTGCCGGGCGGCGGCTGGCCGGTCGGCGGGCTCGTCGAACTGCTGGCAGCGCAGCCGGGCAGCGGCGAGATGCGGCTGCTCGCGCCGGCACTCGCGCGCACTGTTAGCGCGCGGCGTCCGCTGGCGCTCGTCGCGCCGCCGCAGTCGCCGCATGCGACCGCGCTCGCCAGTCTAGGCGTGCCGTCCGACGCGCTGCTGTGGCTGCGCACCGGCAACCGCGCCGATGCGTTGTGGGCCGCCGAGCAGGCGCTCAGGACGGGCTGCTGCGGTGCGCTGCTGCTCTGGCAGGACGCGCGCCCCGATGCGTTGCGGCGCCTGCATCTCGCGGCCGCGCGCACCGGCGACACGCTGTTCGTGATGCTGCGCCCGCTGTCGGCAGCACGCCAGCCGTCGCCGGCCGTGCTGCGCGTCGCGCTGTATCCGGTGCCGGGCGGCGTATCGCTCGACATCGTCAAGCGTCGCGGGCCCGCGCGCAGCGAGCCGCTTACGCTCGATTTGCCGTCGCCCATCGTGGAGAGCCGCTATGCGCGTCTTGCTCGGCATCCATCTGCCGCGCCTGCCGCTCGACGTGTGCGCCCCGCCGCCGTCTGACGCTGCGGCCGGCGATGCCGGCTGTGCGGTGCTCCAGCAGGGCGTCGTGCTGATTGCCGACGCGCCGGCGCGCGGGCAGGGCGTGCGTGCGGGCATGAAGCGCGGCGGCGTGCTGACGCTT